>JBEKYV010000011.1:0-19233 GCA_049510515.1 Solirubrobacteraceae bacterium
GGCTACACCTACCAGTGGCAGGACTGCAACACCTCCGGCAGCGGCTGCACCAGCATCATCGCCGCCACAGCCACCACGTACAAGCTCACCGCGACCGACGTCGGCCACACACTCCGCGTAGTCGTCACCGCCACCAACGAAGGCGGCGCCACCGCCGCGACTTCCGCACAGACGGCGGTGGTGGCTGAAAAGCCCAAAGAAGAAGAAGAAGAAGAACCGAGCGGCGAACAGCTGTTCATCTCCCCGTCGGGCAGCAACTCGAATGCCTGCACCGAAGCCAAACCCTGCCAGACGATGAACAGGGCCTATGAAGTCGCAGCTGCCGGCGAGACCGTGCGGCTGCTGGCGGGCAGCTATCCCGAACAGCGCCTCGAAGGGGACGGCTCCAAAACGTCCAGCTCGCACGTGGTCTTCGCGCCCGCCTCGGGTGCGAGCGTCAAATTCACGGGTGCGATCGTGACGGTCGCCTCGCACATCACGATCGAGAACATGACCGTGCAGGACGTGACGATCGGCAATGTCGAAGCCGACGGGGGCAAGCCCAACCCCACCGACATCACGCTGCTGAACCTCACCGGGCGCAACTTCGAAATCGCCTCCGCCACCCACATCACCGTGGAAGGTGGCTCGTGGGGCCCGGCCACCGCCTGCGCCGAAGCCTACACAGGTAAATACGAAGGCAACAACAACGCGATCCGCCAGCCGATCCCCAGCCAGGCGCCCGAATACATCGTGATCAACAAAACGATCATCCACAACGTCCAGTCGGACAGCTTCGAAAACTGCCACATCGAGGGCCTCGCGATCTTCGCCGGCAACCACGTCACGGTGAGCAACTCCAAGTTCTACGAAAACTCCGTGTACGACATCTTCATGCAGGCCAACTCCGGTGGCAACCCCGACAACGTCATGCTCAAGGGCAACTGGTTTGCCACCGCCGTCGACACCACCGGCAAGAACGGCGAAGCGGTCGGCCAGGGCGACGGCATCGCGGTCGGCAACGAGCTCTCCGAAAACGTCACGCTGGAAGACAACCACTTCAACGACGTGCTGAACATGGCCGACGCGGGAGAAAGCTCATTCCACAACATCCGGGTGGTCGGCAACGTCGGGATCCAGGCCTACAACAACTACCCCTGCGGTTCGCTGTCGGGGATCGAATGGAGCAAGAACATCTGGCAGAACGACAAATGCGGCTCCAGCGACGTCGACCTCAACGGCGCGGCACTGCCGTATGTCAACACCGCCAACAACTCCACGCTCGACTACGAACTGACCGGCAAGTACGCCGGCTGGCCCGAAGAAACAAAAGAAGAATCCAAAAAAGAAGAAGAAAAACCCAAAGAAGAAGGCAAAAAAGAAGAAACCGGCTCAGCGGGGACGCTGTACCTGTCACCGAGCGGCTCCGACTCGGCCGCGTGCACGCAGAGCGCACCCTGCAAGACGCTCGCCCATGCCTACTCGATCGCCAAAAGCGGCGAAAAGGTGGTGCTCGCCTCCGGCACCTACACCGACACCTCGCTGCCGCTGACCAGCGGCAAAACGACCTCCTCCCCGGTCGTCTTCGAACCGGCGAGCGGCGCCGCCGTCAAATTCTCCAAAGAAGTCAGGGTCGAAGCGCACGGCGCCGAACTGAAGGGCTTCAAGTTCGAAAAGGAACTGTACTTCGGAGAAAACGCGGAAGGCGATACCTCGCGCAGCAACGCGCTACACAACTTCGAGATCATCTCCAACGGCAGCAAAGCACCCAAGAGCATCTCGATCGTCGGCGGCACCGCCGGGCCGGTCGCCGACGCGGGCGACAACGAAAACAACCTGATCGCGACCAACGGCCCCGAAACGACGGCCGTCCCCACCAAAATCACCGTCGAAGGGGTGCTGATCCACGAATACACCAAAGTCGGCGAAGCCCACGTGGACTGCCTGCAGATCTGGGGCGGCAACGAAATCACGATCCAGGGCAATACCTTCAAGAGGTGCTCCGTCTTCGACATCTTCCTGCAGTCGCTCCCCAACGGCGACGCGGGCACCCCGAAAAACGTCACGATCCAGAACAACTACCTGGAAAAGACGATCGAAGGGTACTTCTCGATCTTCCTGCCCCACCACAACGAAGGCAACTCCGAGCACTACGAAAACATCGACATCCGCAACAACTCCGCGACCCAGGCGATCGTGGCAGATCCACGAGCCACCTTCACCAACGTCAAGCTCGACGGCAACATCGCCCCCTCGCTGCTGTTCTGGAACGAAGAAACCGAAGTCGATCAGAGCCTGCCCTCCGGCGCCGAAGCCGAATACAACGTGTGGTATGGCGGCGAAGCGAAAAAATACGGCAGCCACGACCAGCTCGCCGCCGCCGGGTTCGCCGGCGAAGCGACGCTCGACCTCGAACTGACGGCGGGTGCCGCTGCGATCAAACACGGCGACCCCGCCAACTACCCCGCCACCGACATCAACGGCAACGCGCGGCCCACTCCGCCCGACGCCGGCGCCGCCCAGTACACCGGCTGAGCGGCGGCTCCTCCAAGGGCCGAGGAGCGAGTGGATGGTGGCCTCCGATGCGTTTCTTGACCATGAGCGCGCCTTTTCCCCTCCGCTGGCTCGCCCTGCTGGCGGCGCTCGCGGCGTTCGCGCCCGGAGCGCCTGCATCGGGCCTTGGCGGACGCCCAACCGCCGCGGCGGCCCGGCGAGCGCACCGGCCACGGGCTGACGCCTGCCGGCAGGCGCGCCGGCCCCGCTCCAGCACACTGTCGGCTCCGTCCGCGCGCCGGCGGCGGCGGTCGCGGTCGTGCTGCTGCAGGAGGCATGTACGCAAGCCCGCGCCCAGCAGGGTCCAGCCGGTGCCCGATCCGTCGCCCGCGATCGCCTTCCCCCGGAGCCCGAGCTCGCCGATCGGCGTTGTGCCGGTTGACGAAAAGCCCGAAGAAGCAAGCATAAAACCGAAGGAAGAACCTAAAGAAGAACCGAACGGGGAAGAGCTGTTCATCTCCCCAACGGGCAGCGACTCAAACGCCTGCACCGAAGCGAAGCCCTGCCAGACGATGAACAGGGCCTACGACGTCGCGGCCGGTGGCGACACCGTGCGGCTGCTGGCGGGCAGCTATCCCGAACAGCACCTCGAAGGCGACAGCGCCAAAAGCTCCGGCTCGCACGTGGTCTTCGAGCCGGCCTCCGGTGCGAGCGTCAAATTCACGGGCGCGATCGATGTGCTCGCCTCGCACCTCACGATTGAGGACATGAGCGTCCTCGACGTCACGATCGGAAACGTCGAAGCCGACAAAGAAAAGCCCAATCCCACCGACGTGACGCTACTCAACCTCACCGGGCGCAACTTCGAAATCGCCTCCGCCACCCACATCACCATCGAAGGCGGCTCCTGGGGGCCGGCCACCGCCTGCGCCGAAGCCTACACGGGCAAATACGAAGGCGACAACAACGCGATCCGCCAGCCGATCGAAGACCAAGCCCCCGAAGACATCGTGATCAACGACACGGTCATCCACAACGTGCAGTCCGACAACTTCAACGAATGCCACATCGAGGGCCTCGCGATCTTCGCCGGCAACCACGTCACGGTCAGCAACTCGAAGTTCTACGAAAACTCCGTGTACGACATCTTCATGCAACAAAACGTCGGTCCCGCACCCGACAACGTAACGCTCAAGGGCAACTGGTTCGCCACCGCCGTCGACACGACCGGCAAGAACGGCGAACCGGCCGGCCACGGCGACGGCATCGCCGTCGGCAACGAGCTCTCCGAAAACCTCACGCTGGAAGACAACCACTTCAGCGACATCCTGAATATGGAAGACGCCGGAGAAGAACCCACGTTCCACAACGTCCGTGTGGTGGGCAACGTCGGGATCCAGCCCTTCGAAAACTACCCCTGCGGCTCGCTGTCGGGGATCGAATGGAGCAAGAACATCTGGCAGAACGACAAATGCGGCTCCAGCGACATCGATCTCGAAGGTGCCGCGCTGCCGTACGTCAACACCGCCAACAACTCCGCGCTCGACTACACCCTCACCGGCAAATACGCCAACTGGCCCGAATAAAGCCAGCTCTCCCGGCTCGGCCTGAGCCCTCTACACTTAGAGCATCGTGTCGACCAGCCGCGCGGAGATCGCCGAAGCGCAACATCTCGAGCTTCCGCTCGAGGAGTTCATGCGTCGTGTGCGCCCGCTGCCCCCGCACGACAAGATGGCGATCGAAGACCTCACCGAGGATGAGAGCGCGGCCTTCCTGCGGACGGTTGGCCGTTAGTCCGCGGGGGCGACGGCAAATCCACGCTGCTGCGCCGCTCGTTTGAGATCCCCATCCCAGGTGACAAGCGTGATGTCGGCGCCGAGGGCGAGTGCGCTCGCGAGGTGGACAGCGTCGTATCCGCGTAATTCGTGCTCCTCGGCAAGCTCGCCCGCCCACTGTGCGAGCGGGCTGTCGATCCCAATCAGCACCAGCTCGCTCTGCAGCGACTCGAACTCCTCCTGCGCCCGCTCATAGCCCACGGCGCTCAGCCGACGGCCACGACGAGCGGCAGCGAGCGCCGCCCGACCCTCGGGGTAGCACAGGATGCTGGACGTCGCCCGAAGTCGCGTACCCCACAGCTCGGCCACCAACTCGGAGCCGGACTCGACGATGACGAGCTTGACGAGCGCGGAGGTGTCGAAGTACAGGATCAGCGGCGCTGCTCGGCGACGAGGTCGGAGACCGAGCCGCGCGCGTTCACGCGTGCCCGGCGCCCACTACGCGCACGTGCCGGCAGGGTGACGAGACCCCGTCGGACCAGGTCCTCGAGCGGATCGGCACCGTCGATGGCAGAGAGCCGCGCAATCGGCTGGCCGCGACGTGTGACCACGACATCGGCGCCCCGCTCGGCGCGCTCGAGGTGCTCGCTCAACCGGTCGTGAAGCTCTCGCACCCCGACCTCATATCCCTGACTATGTAGCATCATGCAGGCGATCGTAGCAGCTACATCGCCCTCACGCTCTGCGATGCGGTTGGGCGTCCACCAAGGCTCAATGCTGTCGACCGACTTTGCTCAGCTCGGACGTGGCTTATGTTGGGCCAGCTCCTACGTCTGCGAGAAAATGATCCTTGCCGGCGCTCGTATACTCGCTTACGAGCTGGATACTCTCAGAGATGAATTCCAGGTATTCGAGGTCGCCTTCTCACAAGACGACGGCGTCGCGCATCAGGTTGTCGCGAACGTGAGCACTGCTGGTGAGTAGCTGCGCATTTGCAAGGACGCCTGCCGCGTCGACTACATCAACGTCACAGTGCAGCAGCGCCGTCAGCTCCTTCTCCAGCCGATCGAGCTCACCGAAGTAGGCAAAGCCGTTGAGCTTATGGCTGGGGTCCATATCGACCATGAGGTCGATGTCGCTCAGCTTGTCGGCATCGCCGCGGGCGGCGGAGCCGATGACCCGGATGTTGGTCGCATGGTGTCGCGCCGCGACATCCTCAATGTCGGCGCGAAGGTGGCGAAGATCCGAGAGCGTGTAGGGAGGCGGAGCCATACCGGCAGGATACTTGACCAAACCCTACCCTCTACCCCGGCAGACGGTAGACCGTGAAGCCCTTCGACGGGTTGGTGCCCCCCACCGGGTCGGAAAGCGTGCCGACCACAGTCGTGGACGAGGCCGTGCCGCGCAGGTAGGCGCCGAGCAGCGAGTCGTAGTTGACACCGAAGGTGGGGGTGCCCCAGCTTGCGAATTCGCGGGCGCCCACCGCCGCCAGGGTTACGTGCTCGCTGCGCAGGCGCGCGATCGCGGCTCGTTCTTCGGCGGGGGTGGCGATCAGGCCCGGGAGGATTGAGAGCTCGCGCAGCGCGGGGCGGCGGTTGGACATGAAGTAGAGGCCACCGTCCACCGGAGCGGCCAGCACCCGCTGGTTGGGGGTGGTGTGCGTGTCGATCTGATCCACCGCCGCCTGCAGCGCCGGGGCCGCTTGCGCGCTTGTGACGAACGTGCCGCGCGGGGTGTGCACCGCCGTTGTGTAGTGGGAGTACTGCCCCCCCAGCGCGTAGGCGGCGAGGCCGGCCGCCACCAGGCCGAGGGCGCCCAGCGCGGCGAAGCGTGCCTGCGGGCTGCGCTCGGCGATACGAGTGTGGAGGATGCCCAGCAGCAGCACCAGCGGCGCGGCGAAGTAGGGGGCGTAGGAGCCGTAGGTCGTGAACGCGTTGTAGGCGCGCAGCCCCAGCCCCGCCGCCACCACGATCAGCGCGAGGTCGGCCGGCCAGCCGGGGCCGGACGGGGAGTCGGCGGGGCCTCCCAACGGGGAGCTGCCGCGGCGCACGAGGCGCACGGCCGCCACCGCGGCGAGTGCGAGGCCCAACGCTGGCAGCCAGCTCATGCCGAGCATCAGATGTCGCGCTTCCTGTTCGATCGCGCTCCGCTCTGAGGTAAACAGCCCCCCCGCGCGCAGCGCGCCATCCACCAATCCAATCACCGCCAGCGCAGCCAGCAGCGGCCAGCAGGCCACGATACGGGCCGCGCCGCGGCGCCGTTGCCACAGCTCGGCGGTTGCCACTAGCGACCCCAGCAGGCCGAGGTAGATCGCCGCGCGCGCGGCCAGCGCGAGGATGCTGGCAGCGGTGAACGGCATCCAGCCCTGCTCGGTTTTGGCGCCGACCTGCACGAACTTCGCTGGCCACAGGTTTTCGGCGATCAGGTCGTGCGTGCCGATGCGCATCGCATACCACCCGTACACCGCCGCCGGGATCGCCAGCGCCGGCAGCGCCATCTTCCACGCCGCACTCAGCGCCGCGGCGCGGCCCTCGAAGCGCCAGCGGGCGATCGTGAACGCAACCAGCGCGCCTGCGGCCACGGCGGCGAATTCCGGTCGCGTGAGGCACACCAGGCCGGCGGCGACGCCGGCGAGCACCAGCCGCTCGCGGGCCAGCGCCAGCAGCATCGCCAGCACACACAGCAGCCCGATCGTGCCGGAGTTGGTGTGGGGGAGCACGAAGTTGAAGGCGGTGCCCGAGAAGCCGATCGCCAGCAGCACCGCGCTCGCGAGGCCGGCGCTCAAAGGCGCCAGCCACTGCCGTGCCAGCGCGTAGAAGACGGCGATGATCGCCGCCGCCTGCACCAGCCCGAAGGCGAACGCCGTGGTGAAACTGGTGCCGAACAGCTTGAAGCTCAACGCCAGCGAGTACAGCCCGAGCGGGCCGTAGTAGTAGCGCACATCCTGGTAGAGCACCGCGCCGTGCTTGATCAGGTCGGCGGTGCTCAGCTCCGCGCCGGCGTCGATCTCCGGCACCCCCCACTTGCGCCACGTCAGCGCGGTCAGCGCCGCGAAGCACAGCGCCAGCGCGGCGATCACCGGGCGGTCGCCGGGGCCGGTGGTGCGCGCGGCGGCGCGGGGTCGTATGGTGGTGGCGGGGGCGGTCTCAGTCTCCGCGCGGGTGCTCGCGCCGGGCGCGGGAGGTGCCGCCGTCCCGGGGGGCACGGAGGGCTCCGCCGTCCCGGGGGGCACGGAGGGCTTGGCGCCCGGAGGCGCGGGCGCCGGGGGACGTAGCAGCGCGATGTTCACGCCGGGGCCGGTCGCGTTACGAGGACCCCCACCAGCACCTCCAGCTGGGGGCGGGCGAGGAGCCACAGGCCCACCGCGTAGACGAGACAGCCGACCACGCCGGCCACGGCCGCCTGCACCAGCTCGCTCGCCGGCAAAGCGGCGCCGAGCGCCCAGCCGCCGCCGAACGCGAGCGCGGCGATCCCGAGGAAGCGCAGCGCATCCCGCGCCAGCTCGCCGGCGAGCGCCCCCGCCCCCTCGCGTCCGGCGGCCGCCACCAGCAGCGCCGCCGCCAGGCAGCTCGGTGCGATCCAGAACGCGCCCACGGCGCCGTCCACGCCCCACAGCGCGCTGCCCAGCGCGGTCACCGCCAGCTGCGTCAGCACCAGCGGCAGCGCCAGCGCGCCCAGCAGCCGCGCGCGGCCCAGCGCCAGCAGCACGGGCATCAGGAAGTTGACCAGCAGCGCCGCCACCGTCCACGGCACCAGCAGCGCCCCGAACAGCTGCAGCGTGTGCGCCTCCGAGGCGGAGAGGCTGCGCGGCAGCACGCCGTGCACGAGCGTCGCCCCCGCCGCGATCAGCACGGCGAGGGCAGGAGCGGCGATCAGCATCGCGTAGCGGAAGCCGCGCGGCACCGTGGCCGCCACCACCGATCGCTGCTGCGTGCGCGCCTCGCGCGTCATGTCGGGGATGCTCGACATCCCCAGCGCCATCCCGGTGCCCGCCACGAGGTAGCTGGCAAACAGGTAGGCGTAGGACAGCACCGTGGTGCCGCCCGCCGCCGAGCTGCTGCCGAAGGCGAGCGTGATCACGAACAGCACGTTGAACGCCAGGTAGATCGCGGTGCGGCCCATCACCACCGCGCAATCGCGGGCCAGCGTCGAGAAGATGCGCGCGCCGGGGAGGCTCCAGCCGCCGGGGGTCGATGAGCTGGGGGGAGGAGGAGGGGGGGTGGCAGTCGCGGAGTCGACAGCGCGGGCTGCGCGGGCGCCCGACCGGCCCCGCCCGCCCGAGGCAGTCGTTGGCTCCCCGGCGCGTGCTCCTGCGCCCGCTCGGCTCAGACCGCCGGAGCGCTGCAGCCCGGCGAGCATCCAACCGCTGGTGACGACCGACATCGTCAGCATCGACCAGCCGAGCGTCTGCACTCCCGTGTGGGACATCAACGCGACGAATGCCACCAGGCCGGCGAGCGCGCCGGTCATGTAGCCGCTGGCGATCGTCGTGAAGCGGTCGCGGATCGCCAGCACGGTCGCGCCCCCGGCGGCCCACAGCTGCAGCACCATCGCGGCGCCCAACACCGGCAGCGCCGCCGCGGTGATCGCGCGGCCGTGGGCGCTCAGCCCGGGGGCGATCAGCTGCGCGAGCTGACCCGCCAGCGGGATCGTCAGCACGACGACCGGCACCGCGATCAAGCCGAGCGTGGCGGCGAAGCGGCGCACGCTCATCCGAGCGCCCGGTTCCACCAGCAGCGGCACCGAGGTGAGGCGCAGGCTCTGGCTGAACACGCCGAAGG
Source organism: Solirubrobacteraceae bacterium (assembly GCA_049510515.1). Taxonomy (GTDB): domain Bacteria; phylum Actinomycetota; class Thermoleophilia; order Solirubrobacterales; family Solirubrobacteraceae; genus Palsa-744. The sequence goes on from JBEKYV010000011.1 coordinate 9,029, forward strand.
TCGAGTACAGCGCAAACGCCACGAAGAAGCCGTCGGTGCGGGCGTTGGTGCCGAAGCGCCCGAGGTACAGCACCGCCTGGATCGCCGAGGCGGCGGCCATCGTGAAGGTCGCGATCGACATCGCCATGCCGGCGCGGGCTTTGCCGGCGTCGGCCTTGGCGGGGCCTGTGCCCGCGGGCTCCTCGGCGACGCGCGGGGGTTCATCGACGGCGTGCGGAGGCGCCGGGCGCTCTGTGCCGAGTGTCAGCGTCTGCGTGCTCACAATCGAAAAACGTCCCGGCCGTGGCGTTTCTCGCGTGTGCCCACCCCAACCACAATCCAGTTTTTCGACCGGAGCGGCTGGGGCAGGGCAACAGGCCGAGCGACGCGAGCGATCAGAACAGCTTGACGCTGGGCGTCGTGAACGAGCTGGTGCTCGCGGTGTTGCCAAACACGTCTTTGATCGACGAGCTCAGCGTGCCGCTCACCGCGCCCGGCCCGCCGGCCGTCAGGTTGGCGCTCGAATCGGCGATTTTCGTCACCGTCAGCTTCACCGTGACGCCGCTCACCGAGGTGCTCACGGTCACCAGCGGCGAGGTGCCGCCGGTCTTCGTGTAGTGAGGGGTGAACAGGGTGTCGCCCGCCGACCAGTTGCCGTTGCTGAGGCCGCCCACGCCGAGCTGTGTCGCTGTGGTGGTGCCGGTGCGGGTGTAGAGGATCGCAAGCGCGCTCGGGATGCTCGAGGAAGCGATCGGATCGCTGAAGGTGAGCGTGATCGCGTCGCCGACCTGCGGCAGGCCGGCGGTGCTGCCGGCCGTCGTGTCGGCGATGCTCACCAGCGCCGGTTTCGCGGTGTTGACCTTCACCGCGCTCGCCGCCGAGGTAGCGGAGTTGCCGGCGAGGTCGGGCACCGTGTACTCGTACTCGTAGCAATGCCCGGTCGTCACCGTGGTGTCGGTGTAGGGCGAGCTGACGCCTTCGGAGCCGATGTTCGCGTAAGCCGCGTAGGTGCCGCAGGTGTCGCTCGCGGGCGTGTAGGTCGCCACGGCGCGTTTGAGCTGGCCTTTGGCCGCGTTCACGCCGGAGCCGGCGTCGGTCGCGCTGAAGGTGACCGCCACCGACCCGTTGGCGTCGGCCGGGACGCTGACTTTGGCGGCCGGCGCGGTTTTGTCGACCTTGACGGTGCTCGAGACGCTCGCCACGTTGCCCACGCGGTCGGTGCCGGTGAGCGTGTACAGGTAGCACCCTTCCGCCAACCCGCTCTGGCTGGGGTTGCCGGTGATCGTGGTGGGCGTGCCGTAGCCGCTGCAGGCGTTGGCCGACAGCGTGCCGGTGGCGCGCGTCAGCACCGAGGAGGCCACGCCCGAGCCGCTGTCGGCGCCATATTCGGTGCGCGTCCCGATCGCGAAGCTGCCGCTCGTGTTGAAGCTGGAGGAGCCCGCCGCACTGGCGGCCGTGCCGTTGACGCTCAGCGCGCCGCCCGCCGGCGCGCTGGAGTCGGACACGAGGTTGTACGTCGCGTTGGCCGAGCTGGCGCCCGCATTGTTGGTTGCCTGCACGGTCGGCGCCCCCGCCGGCTGGGTGGCGCCCGCCCCGAACGCGTACACCTCCTGCGCGCCGGTGCGCGTTTCGGAGAAGCCGCTGGCCGACAGCGAACTGAACGTGTATCCGAGGATCCCCGTGTCGGTGTCGGTCGAGCTCGCGCTCACCGCGAATGCGCCGCCGCTCGCCGGGCGGAAGTACAGCGTGCTGGTCGAGGCGTTGTAATAGGTGTTGCCCGACAGCCCGCTGAACGCCAGCGCCGGCGTGCTCGGCGGAGTCGTGTCAACCTTCACCGTCGTCGTGACGCTCGCCGAGTTGCCGGCGTTGTCGGTGCCCGTCAGCGTGTAGCGGTAGCAGCCGCTCGGCTCGCTCTGCGCCGGGCTGCCACTGATCGCACTCGGCGACCCAAACGTCCCGCACGTGTTGCCCGCGAGCGTGGCGGACGCCACGGTAAGCGTGCTCGAAGCAAGACCCGACTGCGTCTTGGTTTTTTCCTCGCTGTAGTCGGTGCGTTGGATCGTGAAGCCGCCCGAGGTGTTGTAGCTGGAGCTGGCGCCTTCGCTCGCCGCGGTGCCGTTGACCGTCAGCGCGCCACCCGTGGGGGGCGTGGTGTCGGGCGGCGGCGGCGGTTCGGAGGGCGGTTCGCTGGGCGCTTCTTCGCCGCCGTATGAGTAGTAGTGCTGGAAGATCGTGGAGGCAGACAGCGGCTTGTCGTACACCGCCAGGTACTGCAGGTCGCCGGCGCCAAACAGCGAGCTGCCATCGCGCGACATTAGATACAGCGTCGAGTTGGCAAACGCGCCCTGGCCGGTTTCCGCGCCTTCCTGTTTGAAGCTCACCGGCTGACCATCCACGTACGGCGTGATCTCGCTCGCCGCGGGCGCGGTCGTGTTGAGCACCAGCGCGTAGTGGTGCCACACGCCGGCGCTGGGGCGCTGGAAGTAGACGCTGTTGCGGTCTTCGGGTGGGCCCACCGCCACCCCGAAGGTGCCGCCGAACTGCGAGGCGTTGGGGTCAACGAGGAAGCCGCCGCTGTTCTGGTTGAAGTTGGGGGTGAACTCCATCGCCAGCGAGTCGTTGTTGGCATACGAATTCCACTTCAGCCAAAACTCCATCGTCACCTGGCTGGAGCCCGACAGGTTGAGCGGGATCGCACCGGAGTCGCTGGAGCCGTTGAAGCCGATCGCCGTCCCCGCGTCTTCCCGCACGGCGCCCGGCAGCCCGAACGTGGCGCCGCTGATCGTGCCGTTGCTCGAGCCCACACTGTCGTGGATCCCCGGGCCGGCGGATTCGCCGAGCTTGTAGAAGTCGATCACGCCGGGCGTGTGTTCGACCGTCGCGGAGTAGCTGGTGGGGGCGTGTTCGAGCACCGGCAGGGTGATCGTCGCTCGCGTGCTGAGGCCGTGGTCGTCGGTCACTTCCACGCCCACGGTGTGCGGCCCCACCGCCCCGAAGGAGGTCGTGATCGTCGGCGTGGTGCCGGTGCTGATTTCGTAGGTCCCGTTCCCTTCGAGGTCCCACTTGTAGCCGGTGATCGTACCCTGGTCGCTGGATTCGGCGGCGCTGAGCGTCACGCTCTGGCCGGCCAGCACCGGGTTGGGGCTCGCGGTCAGCTTTGCGACCGGCGCGAAGTTGCCCACTTCGATCTTGTGGGTGACGCTTTCCGACGCGCCGTTTGAGTCGGTTACGCGCAGCGACACTTCATAGGTGCCCACCGTGGCGAAGCTGGTCGTGGTAATGGGGTTGGAGCCGGAGTCGGTTTCGTAGTGGCCGTTGCCGTTCAGCGCCCACTGGTAGTCGACTATTTTCGCGTCGGGATCGGTCGAGCCGCCGGCGTTGAGCGTCACGGTTTCGCCCGTCCGCACCTGACTCGGCGAGACGGTGAAGGCGGGGTGCGGCGGTTGGGCGGTGCCTTCGGAGCTGAAGTGCTGGAAGGCCGCGCCGGCGCTCAGCGGCTGGTTGTAGATCGCCAGGTCCTGCAGCGCGCCGGCGCCGAACAGCGCGCTGCCGGCACGCGACATCAGGTATAGCGTCGAGTTGGCGAACGCGCCCGCGCCGGTGCCGTTGCTGCCGATCTGGTAGCTCACCGGCTGGCCGTCCACGTAGGGCGTGATCTCGCTACCCGCCGCCGCGGCGCTGTTTAACACCAGCACGTAGTGGTGCCACACGCCCGCGCTCGGGCGTTCGAAGAAGACGCTGTAGCGGTTTTCGCTGGAGCCCAGCGCCACCCCGAAGGTGCCGCCGAACTGCGGCGCGTTGGGGTCGACGAGGAAGCCGCCCTCGTGTTCGTTGAAGTTGGGGGTGAACTCCATCGCCAGCGAGTCGTTGTTGGCGTACGCGTTCCACTTCAGCCAGAACTCCACCGTCACCTGGCTGGTGCCCGACAGGTTGAGCGGGATCGCGCCGGAGTCGCTGGAGCCGTTGAAGCCGATCGCCGTGCTCGGGTCGCCTTTGACCGCACCCGGCAGCCCGAAGGTGGCGCCGCTGATCGTGCCGTTGCTGGAACCCGCGCTGTCGAAGATCGTCGGGCCAGACGGTTCGGTGAGCTTGTAGTAGTGGGTCAGGCCGGGCGTGTTCAGCACCGCCGGCGTGTAGCCGCTGGGGCCCTGTTCGAGCACCTTCACCGGGATCGTGGTCTTCGAGGTCAGCCCTTCGTTGTCGGTCAGTTCCAACCCCACGTTGTGCACCCCGGCGGTGTTGAAATACGTCGAGACCGTCGGCGTGGTGCCGGTGTTGGTTTCGTAGGTGCCCTTGCCTTCGAGGTCCCACTTGTAGTCGGTGATCGTGCCCTGGTCGGTCGAGCCGGAGGCGTTGAGCGTCACCTTCTGGCCCGTCAGCGGCGCGCTCGGGGAGAGCGAGACGTGCGCGACCGGCGGGAAGCTGCCGACCTTGACTTCCTGGGTGGTGTAGCTCCAGCCGCCGTTTGAATCGGTCACGCGCAGCCCCACCTTCACCGTCTGTTCGGTGGAGTAGGAGGTCGTGACGGTCGGCGTGGTCGTCGTCGTTTCGTATTTGCCGGTGCCCTTCAGGTCCCATTCGTACTTGGCGATCGAGCCTTTGCTGTAGCTCGATTCCGAGGCGTTGAAGGTGACCGTCTGCCCGGGCCGCACGGGGTTGGGAGTGCCCGTGAAGGCGGCCTTGGGGCGCGGGTCGGTGCCGTTGGCGTCGAAGTGTTCTTCGACCGTGCCCGCGCTGAGGTCGCCGCTGTAGATCGCGAGGTCCTGCAGATAGCCGCTGCCGAACAGCGAGCTGGCGTCGCGCGAGAACAGATACAGCGTGGAGTTGGCGAACGGCCCGCCTCCCGTGCCTTTGCCTTCCTGCTGGAAGCTCACCTGCTGGCCGTCGACGTAGGGGGTGATCTCGCTGGCCGCCGGGGCGGTCGTGTCGAGCACGAACGCGTAGTGGTGCCACACGCCGACGCTCGGACGCGGGATGTAGATGCTGTTGCGCGATTCGCCGTCGCTGATCCCGACCGCGAAGGTCCCGCCGAACTGCTCGGCGTTGGGGTCGACGATGAAGCCGCCGGGGTTGTTGTTGTAGTTGGGCGTCAGCTCCATCGCCAGCGAGTCGTTGTTGGCGTAGGCGTTCCACTTCATCCAGAATTCGACGGTGATCGCCTTCTGGCTGGAGAGGTTGAGCGGGATCTGGCCATAGCTGCCGGGGGCGCCCTCCTGGGGATCGTCCGCGCCGCCGAAGTTCACGGAGGTGGCGGGGTCGCCGTTGATCGCGCCCGGCGCCCCGTAGGTGACGTCTTCGAGCACGCCGGGGGGGCCGCCCTTGAGGTCGGCGACCGTCGGGCCGGCCGCTTCGCCCATCGGATAGAAGTGCAGCAGGTTGGGGGTGCCCAGCACCGCTTCCTCGTAGTTGCTCACGCCGATCGTGACGACCTTCACGGTGAGCCTGGTGGTGGCGACGTTGCCGGCGGCGTCGCTCTCCTGCACGCCGACGGTGTGTTCGCCGGCGCTCGCAAAGGTCGTCGTAACGGTCGGCGTGGAGCCGGTGTCGGTTTCGTATTTGCCGCTGCCGCCCAGGTCCCACTTGTAGTCGGTGATCGCGCCCTTGACGTCGGTCGAGCCTGAGGCGTTGAGCGTGACTTTCTGCCCGATCGCGGCCGGGTTGGTGGAGGCCGTGAGCGATGGGGTGATCGAGCTGACCACCGTCACCGTGCGGCTGGTCGTTTCTTCCTGGCCGTCGCTGTCGATCACCTTCAGGATTACGTTGTAGACGCCTGGCGCGGTGAAGGTGTGCGAGACGGTCGGTTCGGTGCCGGTTTCGACCGTGAAGCCGTTGCCTTCGAAGTTCCAGTAGTAGTGGGTGATGGTTGCGTCCGGGTCGGTGCTAGCGGAGGCGTTGAACTGAACCGGTTCTCCCACCAGCGCTTTCTTCGGCGTCGCGGTGAACTGCGGCCACGGCGGCTTGGCCGCACCCGGCGCTTCGAGCACGAGGTTCGACTCGGGCGTGCCGGGCTGGGCGCCCATTTCCGCGAGGACGTTGTACGTGGCCTGGTTGATCGAGGGGTCGACGTCGAGGCCGTATGACCACTGCATGGTGCCGGAGGCGAACACGTACGCGCCGCTCTTGGCGCGATACTCGGCCGCGCCCACTTCGTCGGGCTGCCCCGGCGGCGGTGTGGCGGCGCGTTCGCGCCCGTAGTCCTGCAGCCACGTCGAGTTGGGGCTGAGCGTCTTCGTCAGCGAGAGCCGCTTGACGCCTTCGGGCTCGAGTTCGGCGGCGTGCGCGTACAGCGGGCTTTCGGCGCTCGGGACCGCGTCCCACTCCCAGCCGACGATGTCTTTGTCGATCGTCACCTGGGAGTTGCTCGGGATGCCGGCATTGCGCCACACCCGATCGCCCTCGAATTCGCCGTTGGTGTTGGTCGAGGGCACCGAGAGACCCCAGTCTTCGTCCTCGTTGTCGCCGACATACAGCACGCCGAACAACTCGCTCTCCGGTTCGTTGGGTCCGACCCGCCCTTCCGCCGGGGCGCCGGGGGTACCGGCCGGGGCGCCGGGATCGCGCCTGGTGGTGGTCGCGAACTGCGCCAGGTATTCCCCTTTCGGGCCGATCGAGGCGGGGTCGTTCGGAGTGGGCGTCCCATCTTCGGAGCCCTGAATCGTCTTGTAGCAAACCAGCGTGCGGTCGTTGTTTTCGAAGCGCGTCTGCCAGTAAGCGGTGTTGGAGCTGAACGAGGCGATGCTGACGCCGTGTTCGCGCGCGGCGATCATGTTGTGGAAGGCGGCGTAGGTCCAGTACTCGCTGTGGCCGGAGATCAGGTCGACCTTGTGGTCGAGCAGCGATTCCGGGTTGGTGGCCAGCTGGACGTCGTCGGTGTAGCTGACGTTGTAGCCCTGCTCCTCCAGCCACTCCACCATGTGGTAGTCGGGCCCGAAGAACTTGTTGCGTTCGTTTTCCTGTTCGTCGAGCGGCCGTTCGAAGGAGACCTTGACGGCCCGTTCTTCGCCGGAGATCGTGTTGCCGAGGCCGCAGGCGTCGAAGTACAGCGACTTGCAGCCCCACGTGTTGTAGGCCTCGTAGGTGGAGATCGGCAGGACGAAGAGGACTTCGGAGGCCCGTTCTTCGCGCACCGTGAAGATCACCATGTTCTCGATGGCGCCGGTGCCGACGGTGGCGAACGTCGCCTCGTAGATCCCCGACATCGGCAGGGCGTTGCCCGGGATCGTGTACGTGACGCCCCAGTTGGAGCAGCTCAGTTCCCCGGTTTCTTTGTTCATCGGGTTGCACGTCAAGCTGTTGTTGACTTTGACTTTGCTCGCCCCCGCGGCGGGGATCAGCCGCGCGCCCTTGCCGCCGTACCAGCCGATCCGGTAGACGTTGATGTTGACTTCGGTGGCGGGGAACGAGGAGGCGCTCGTGCCGATCTTCAGCTGCACGTTTTCGCCGTGGTTGTAGCTCGTCTGCGTCGTGAAGCCGCCGATCGATTCGCTGTAGTCGGAGAGGCGGTTGGCTTCGGTGCCTTCGCCCATGCAGTTGTTCTCGTTGACCACCGGGTTGGCGTTCGGGCACGACACTTCGGCCGCCTGGGCGCGCGTGGTGCCGCCAGCCATCGCCAGGGCATAGACGGCTACTAGCGCCACGAGCAGCGCGAGCACGATGCGCTGCGCGCGGGGCGTCGTGCGGCCCGGCGCGAACGTCGAGCGGATCGGCGCGAGCGGGGTCGCGAGAGCATCCGTCAAGGCAGGGTGAGACGCCAACGGCGTCGGCAGCGAAACGTCGGGCATAGATCGGCGTCCTCGGTCGAGGCTGTGCATGGACATTCGTCAGAGCTACGCACGAGCCTCTCGCCAGCTTTTGCGGCGCTTCACAACTATCTCGTCAGCTTTTGCGGCCCCCTCGGAACTCTCGGAGTCCGTGCCGCGTTGCTCTTGGGTGGTTGCAGCTCCCGCCCCGAGACGCCGAGCGCCGATGCTCGCCCGCTGGGCCGCCATCGCGATCGCCTCAGCCGTCGCGGGCACACTGCTGCTCTCGGCGTGTGGCTCCTCGCGGCGCACACAGCCGTCGGCGACGGGGCGCACGCACGCGCTGTACGTGTCAGTGCACGGACAGGACGGCGCCGGTTGCGGCAGCGCGCAGGCGCCGTGCGGGTCATTCGAAGCGGCCTACCGCGCCGCGGCGCCGGGCGATGTGGTGCTGGTTGAGGGCGGGGAGTATCCCGAACAGACGATCAACGGGGACCCGGCCAAGAGCCCCGCGACAGCGCAGGTGAACCAGAGCGAGAGCGCCGCGACAGCGCAGTTGAACCAGAGCGAGAGCGCCGCCACAGCGCAGGTGACCTTCAAGCCGGCGCCGGGGGCCGCGGTGAGCGTGACGGGGCCGACCTACATCTACGCCTCGCATCTCACGCTTGAAGACGTGCACGTCGGGGAAATGACGATCGGCAACTACAACCAGACCCCCGGGCGCCCCAACGCGACCGGGGTGACTCTGCGCGATGTCGTCGGGCGCGACTTCGAGATCGACTCTGCCACCGACGTGCGGATGATCGGCGGCGGCTGGGGGCCCGACAGCGCCTGCGGGGGGCCGTACGGCGGCGACAACAACAGCATACGCGACGTCACCGGAGTGGTGCCGAGCGACATCCTGATCGAAGGCGTGCGTATCCACGACGTGCAGTCGTACAACCTCGTGCAGTGCCACATCGAGGGGCTGGCGATCTTCGCCGGACGGCAGATCACCGTGGCCGACTCGCGCTTCTGGGGCAACTCGGTGTACGACGTGTTCGTGCAGGCCAACAGCGGGCCGATCTCCGGCATCGTGTTCAAGGGCAACTGGATGGCGATGCCGGTCGGCGTGGACGGCGTCGAGAACGGCACCGTGATCGGCTTCTCGGCGATCACCTCGAACGTGCTCGTGGAAGACAACCGCTTCAACTACATCATCTCGCTGGACGACGACGGCCTGAACCCCGTGTACTCCAACTTCAAGCTGGCCGGCAACGTGGGGATGCTCCCCTACGCCGGCTGCACGCTGCGCGGGATCACGTGGCTCCACAACGTCTGGAAGAACGGCGCCTGCTCCGCGAGCGACGTCAACCTGCACGGCGGGGCGCTGCCGTATCGCAACCCGGTCAACAGCGCAGCGCTCGACTACTCGCTGACCCGGCGGTTTTGAGAGAGGTCCGGGTTGTGCATGTCGTTTAGCGTAAAATGCGTGCGTGAGCCCAACGGTCTTCCGCGAAGGGCCATACCGATTCTTTTTCTTCTCACGCGAGGAGACACGTGTACACATCCACATTCAATCGGTCGACGGCGAGGCGAAGTTCTGGCTGGAGCCCACCATCGAGCTGGCACGCAACCACGGGCTCAGCGACACCGAGCTGCGCCGCGTTGAGCGGTCGGTGAGAGAGCGCCAGCAGGAGATCCGAGATGCCTGGCACGACCACTTCGCAAGCTGAGGTGACCAACATTTCGCGGCACGGATTCTGGCTACTGCTGGACGAGCGAGAGCTGTTTTTGCCGTTCGCGGAGTACCCGTGGTTTGGGCGCGCTCCCGTCGAAGCGATTCTGCGGCTGGAGCAACCCCGGCCTGGTCACCTGTACTGGCCGGACCTCGACGTTGACCTGTCGGTGGACTCGATCGAACACCCCAGCCGATATCCGCTGAAAGCCAAGCTCTGAAGTGATTTGGGCATCAGGCGAGGGCGACTGAGAGCAGCTCATCGTGGCGGGCCCGCCAGGAGCTCCGCTCGATGAACGCCAGGCGCTCGGGCTCGGCGGCACGCCCGCGGGCGAGCGCAGCGCGAACCGCGCGGGGGTAGTCGCCCCCTTCGCCGTCGCCCCCTTCATCCTGGCCCCCCCGCGGGTCCACCAGCTCTACGCTCGGATGCACGCCGCGCACCGGCGGCAGGTCGGTCGCGACCACGGGCAGCCCCGCGGCGAGGTACTCGTACAGCTTCAGCGGGCTCATCGCGCGCGTCAGGGGCAGCTCGCGGTGGACGAGCAGCCCGAGGTCGGCGGCGCGCACCAGCTCGATCAGCTCGGGGCGCTCCACCGGGGGACGAATCTCGACGTTGGGCACCGTACGCAGCGGGGCGAGGTGGTCGGGCGCAAGCAGCGGGCCGACGAGCACGATCGTCGCCTCGGGCAGCTGACGGGCGATCTGCAGCAACGCAGGGACGTCCAGGCGCGAGTCGAGGCTGCCGGTGTAGAGGAGCAGCGGGCGAGCCG
>JBEKYV010000110.1:0-9097 GCA_049510515.1 Solirubrobacteraceae bacterium
GGCGGTCATCGCATGAGCGTGGGCACCGAGACGCCGCAGCAGCGAGACCATGTGCGGACGATCTTCGAGAAGGGCGCACCAGGACGCAGCGCGTTCGTATGCCCGGAGATCGATGTGCCCGCTGTGGACGCCGAGCAAATGCTGCCTGCGCGCCACCGCCGTGCCGAGCCGCCGCGGCTGCCGGAGCTCTCCGAGCCCGAGATCGTGCGCCACTACGTGCGGATCTCCAAGCGCAACTTCGATCTCGATTCCGGCTTCTACCCGCTGGGGTCGTGCACGATGAAGCACAACCCGCGCCTGCACGAGCGCGTCGCGGCGCTGCCCGGACATGCCCGGCTGCACCCGTTGCAGGATCCTTCGCGCGCGCAGGGAGCGCTCGAGCTGATGTGGAATCTGCAGAGTGCGCTCGCGGAGATCTCCGGCTTGCCGCACGTCTGCCTGCAGCCCTCCGCCGGCTCCCACGGGGAGCTGGCGGGCGTGCTGCTCGCCCGCGCCTACCACGAGGATCGGGGAGAGGCCCGTCACAAGGTGCTCACACCGGACACCGCCCACGGCACCAACCCCGCCACGGTGACGATGGCCGGCCTGGAGGTCGTCAAGCTTGCGACCAACCAGGACGGCGGCGTTGACCTCGACGACCTGCGCGCCAAGGCTGGTCGCGATGTGGCCTGCCTGATGCTGACCAACCCCAACACGCTCGGCCTGTTTGACCCCAACATCGAGGAGATCGCCCGCATCGTCCACGGCGCCGGGGCCGCGCTCTACTACGACGGCGCCAACCTCAACGCGGTGATGGGGCTCTCGCGGCCCGGCGACATGGGCTTCGACATCGTCCACTTCAACCTCCACAAGTCCTTCACCCAGCCCCACGGCGGCGGCGGCCCCGGCTCCGGGCCGATCGCGGTTTCCGAGCGGATCGCGCCGTTTCTGCCGGTGCCCGGGGTCGTCCGCGACAGCGAGGGCCACTTCGATCTCGACTACGGCGAGGGGACGGTGGGATCGAAGTCGATCGGTCGCCTGCGCGGCTTCCAGGGCAACTACGGCTGCTTTGTGCGTGCCTACGCCTACATCTGCTCGCTCGGCGCCGAGGGTCTACGCAATGCCTCGGAGACGGCGGTGCTCAACGCTAACTACCTGCTCGCGAGGCTGCGGGAGCGTGGCGTCGCCGAGTACCTGCCGCTTGCCTACGGGGATCTCTGCATGCATGAGTTCGTGCTCTCCGGCGGCCCCATGCGGCGCGAGCTTCAGATCAAGACACTCGACCTCGCCAAGCGCCTGCTCGACTTCGGCTTCCATCCGCCGACGGTCTACTTCCCGCTGCTCGTTGACGAGGCGCTGATGGTTGAGCCCACCGAGACCGAGACCAAGGAGACGCTCGACGCCTTCGCCGAGGCGATCGCCGCGATCCTGCGCGAGGCGGCCGAAGATCCGGAGATCGCGCGCAACGCTCCCCACACCACGCCGGTGCGGCGTCTTGACGAGGTTGCCGCCGCCAAGCGGCCCATCATTCGTCAGACGCTCACGTAGGCCCTTGCCGCACCCTTACGCGGCGATTGGCAATCCGGATGAATCTCGGACCTCGACCCGCGTGCGGGGGGGGAGCTGGATAAGTTCGCCGGTCGAGGAGCGCTCACGGAACTTGAGCCAGAGGAGGGCAACCAGGAGGATGACACCCACGAACCCGTGGGTTTGCTGGGGCGTGAACAGAACCTCCCGATCGTCCGGCGAGACCACCACTACGGGATCGCCGGCAAGCAGGGCGCGGCTGACGAGCATCGCCTGATCCGGGTTGCGCGCGTCCACGAAGTGAGTGCGGTTCGGGTAACGCCCCTCGAACTCGCTGTCCTCGATTGTCGCAAGCACCTTGCGCACCGCTGGGCTCAGGTCCTCCGGCTTCGCGGTCATCTCGTTCTCCAGCGATTGAGGATGGTGGAGTGCTCCTCCGCCGCCCGGGTCATTGCTGCGGCCATCGCCTGGTTGACTGAGCTGAAGGTGTGCACGATTGGGTCAAGCTTTCCCTCGCTACGAGTGTACTCGTGCTCATGATGCTCATCTACGTCGTGTGCGTTGTCCCACAGGCGAATCGCGGTCCAACGCTCGTCGATCTTCGTCTCCAGCACGATCGCGTAATGGATCGGAGGACGCTCCGTTCGCCCATAGCGAATGCGATTGTCGAGATCGATATCGATGAAGATCTCCCGCGGCCATTTGGTCACAGGCGGATTATCGGTTTGCGGTCGGTCGCCGCAGTCGGCTAGCCTCCGGCTCTTCCATGCGCATCTTCTCCGGCATCCAGCCCACGGGCTCGAAGCACCTCGGCAACTACATCGGGGCGATCCGCCAGTACGTCGAGGCTCAGGAGCGCGGCGAGGCGCTGTTCTGCCTCGTCGACCTGCACGCGACCACCGTCGCCTACGACCCCGCCGGGCTGCGCCGCGGCCTGTACGACCTCGCTGCGCTGCTGCTCGCTGCCGGGGTCGACCCCGAGCGTTGCGTCCTGTTCCGTCAAAGCGACGTGCCGGAGCACTCCGAGCTGACGTGGCTGCTGACGAGCGTCACCGCCTACGGCGACCTTCAGCGCATGCACCAGTTCAAGGACAAGTCGGCCGCGCAGCGCGAGCTGGTGTCGGCCGGCCTGTTCTTCTACCCGGTGCTGATGGCCGCCGATGTGCTTGCCTACCGCGCGAGCGAGGTGCCGGTCGGCGACGACCAGCGCCAGCACGTCGAGTTGATGCGTGACATCGCGATCCGCTTCAACGCGCGCTTCGGCGGCGGCGAGCAGGTGCTGGTCGTGCCCGAGCACCGCATCCCGCCGCTCGGCGCGCGGATCATGGACCTGCAGGACCCCACGCGCAAGATGTCCACCACCGGGGGCGGGGGCACCGCCGGCGCAGCCGGTGGTCAGGGAACGGTGTATGTGCTCGACGAGCCGCGCGCGATCGAGAAGAAGATCAAGAGCGCCGTCACCGACTCCGGCACGGAGATCCGCCGCTCGCCCGAGAAGCCGGGCGTCTCCAACCTGATCGAGATCCTCGCAGTCGCTCGCGCCCTCACCCCCGAGGCGGTCGAAGCGGAGCTGGCGAACGCCCGCGGGTATGGGGATCTGAAGGCGGCGGTCTCCGCTGCCGTGATCGACTACCTCGCGCCCGTGCGTGGGCGCTACACGGATCTACGCGCCGACGAGGCCGCGCTCGAGGCGGTGCTCGCCAGCGGTGCGGCGCGCGCGCGTGCGATCGCCGCCCCCACGCTTGCCGAGGTGCGCGAGTTGATGGGCGTCGGCGCGATCGCGGGCGGCGCGGGCGGCCGGGGTGACCATCCTTGACGATCGGTACGGTGGAGGCATGAGCCGCAAGCGCGCCAGCGTGGTTGACGCCGACCGGCGGCCGTGCCCGATCGGGAGACCCAACCCGAGCGAGGCCCGGACATGAACTCCGTCGCCGCGCTCGACCTCGACCTCGACGTCTTCAGCGGGCCGTTCGACCTGCTGTTGACGCTGGTGCTGCGCGAAGAGATCGACCTGCTCGAGCTGCAGCTCGCCGAGGTCGTGCTCGCCTACCTCGATCACCTCGAGGCGCGGGGGGAGCTCGACCTGGAGACCGCCACCGAGTTCATCGTGCTGGTTGCCGCGCTGCTGGAGCTCAAGTCGCGTCTGATGCTCACCGGCGAGGAGGACGAGCAACTGCTCGACATCGAGCCCTCCGAGGCCGCCGAGGAGCTGCTGACGCGGATGCTCGACGCGCGTCGCTACCGCTCCGCCGCCACCCACCTGCGCGAGCTGCTCGCCGGGCAGGACGGCGTGCGCTTCCGCTCGGCCCCGCCGCCCGCCCACCTGCTTCGCGCCGTGCCCGAGCCAATCGACGGCGTGCTTGACCCGGCGGCGCTCGGGCAGGCGCTCGGCCGGCTGCTGGTGATGCTGCCGGCGATCAGCCTTCGCCACATCACCGTCCCTCGCGTGTCGCTTGCCGAGCGCCTTGCGCACCTGCGCTCGCTGCTGCGCCGCGGGCGCTTCACCTTCGAGGAGGCGGTCGGCGACACCGACGATCGCATGACCGTTGCAATCACCGTGTTCGCGCTGTTGGAGCTCTACAAACGCGGCGAAGCGGTGTGGGAGCAGGCTGAGTGCTTCGGCGAGATCCACGTCCACGCGCTCGCTCCGTCCGCTCCCGCCGAGGTGGCGGGAGGCGCCCCCGCCTCAATCGCCGCCGGTGGAGGCGCCGCGTGAGTGACGCCGCGGACGCTCCTGTCGCGCCTGTGGCGCAGGCTCCGATCTATTCCGAGCAGGATGCCGTGGGTGAGCCAGTCGAGGCGCTCTCCCCCGGGGCGGATGTGTCCGGTGGGCAGGCGTCGGCCGAGCTGGCTCGCACCATCGAGGCACTGCTGTTCCTCAGCAGCGACCCGCTCTCCACGCGTGAGCTGGCCGATGTCGCCCGAGCCGACGAGCTGGAGATCGCCGCGGCCCTGGGGCTGCTCGCCGAGCGGTACGCGCCGGGGGAGCGCGGCATCCAGCTGCGCGAACTCGCGGGTGGCTATGCGCTCGCCAGCGATCCCGCCTGCGAGGAGGCTGCGCGGCGGTTGTTCGGTCGGCCCCGCGCCGCCACGCTCACCCCCGCCCAGGCGGAGACGCTCGCGATCGTCGCCTACCTGCAGCCGGTCTCGCGTCCGGAGATCACGCGCATTCGCGGCGTCAGTGCTGAGTCGGCGGCCACGACGCTGCTCGAGCGCGGCCTAATCGAGGAGGCTGGGCGCTCGCAGTTCGGCGCCGTCCTCTACCGCACCGGCATCCAGTTCCTGAAGCTGTTCGGCCTGCGCTCGTTGAGCGAGCTGCCCGACGTGGCGCAGTGGGACCCCACCCCCGAGGAGCAGGCCGAGCTGCGCGAGCGGCTGTTGCGTGCCGGTGAGGCTCGCGCCGAGGGCGGGCCGTCGCCGGGCGGCTGACATCGGCAGGGGGCCAGGGTTGTGCATTTACTTTTTGGGTACCAACCCTTCATTTTATGAAGTGGTGGGTGCGGTTGAATGCATTGTTTTCCGGCCCAAACCCTTTACAAAATGAAGTGGTAGGGATATTCTGAGATTGATCAGGCAGCCTTCGCCGCCAGCTGGCCGCATGCCGCGTCGATGTCGCGCCCGCGCGTCAGGCGCACCGTGGCCTGCACTCCATGCTCCTCCAGCGCCGCCTTGAAGGCCGCGATCGCCTCGCGGCTCGATCCCTTGAACGGCGAGCTCGTGGGATTGAAGGGGATCAGGTTGACCTTGAACATCAGTGGGGCCTCCACGCCCGTCGGGGCGAGCAGCTTCGCCAGCGCCACAGCCTGCTCGTAGCGGTCGTTGACGCCCGCCAGCATCACGTACTCGACGAACACCCGTCGCCGCTTGCGGGCATAGTGGGCGCGGCAGGCGTCGAGCACCTCGCGCAGCGGGTAGCGCTCGTTGACAGGCATCAGCTCCGAGCGCAGCGCTTCGTCGGCCGCGTGCAGCGAGAGCGCGAGGCGCAGCGGCAGCTCGCACTCGGTGAGGCGTTCGATCCCGGGGATCCACCCGACGGTCGAGATCGCCGTGCGGCGATGCGTGATGCCGAGGTCGGGCAGCCGCTCGCAGGCCGCCAGCACCGCGTCGAGGTTCAGCAGCGGCTCGCCCATCCCCATGAACACGCAGTGGTCCACCCGCTCGATCCGGCGGAAGTGCAGCGCCTGGTCGAGGATCTCCGAAGTGGTGAGGTTGCGCGCGAACCGCATCGCGCCGGTCGCGCAGAAGGTGCACGTCAGCGGGCAGCCCGACTGCGAGGAGAGGCAGATCGAGCGGCGGCCGTGTCCGCCGCCGCCGGCTCCTGTCGCTCCGGGGTCTGCGGTGCCTCTGCCTCCCTGGGGGGCTCCACCTCCCCGGGGACTTCGGTATCGCATCAGCACCGCCTCCAGCGGCCGCCCGTCGGCGGTGGCGAACAGCGCCTTCACCGTGCCGTCGCGGGCGCGCAGCTCGCGGCGCACGTCCAGGCTCGAGAACGGCACCTCTTTCGCGAGTTCCTCGCGCAGCGCCAGCGGCAGGTTGGTCATCGCCTCATAGCCGCCCGCGCCCGCGGCCGCCCATCGCCACACCTGGGCGGCGCGGAAGCTCGGCTCTCCGTGTGCGGAGAGAGTCTGTTCGAGAAGTTGCAGGTCCATGTCTTCGGGGTCGGGACGGTGGCGTCGCGTCGGACTCCTATGGTGGCAGCCATGCGCCTCGCCAAGCACCTCGCCCACGCCGGCGTCGCCTCGCGGCGCGCGGCAGAGACGCTGATCGTCGCCGGGCGCGTGCGCGTCGATGGGGAACTGGTGCGCGACCCCGCCCGCGACGTGGACGAGCGCCACCACGTTGAAGTCGACGGGCGGCCGCTCGGGGGCCCCGAGCCGCGGGTCGTCTACGCCGTGCACAAGCCCGTCGGCGTGCTCTCCACAGCGCGCGACACCCACGGCCGCCCCACCGTGGTGGAGCTGATCCCCGATGAGCGCCGCCGCCTTTACCCCGTCGGGCGCCTCGACGCCGACAGCAGCGGCCTGATCCTGCTCACCAACGACGGCGCGCTCGCGCAGCGGCTCACGCACCCGCGCCACGAAGTGCCTCGCACCTACCGCGTGCGAATCGGCAAAGGACCCATTGGTGATGGCTCACTGCGAGCGCTGCGGGCCGGCGTGACCCTGGAGGACGGTCCCACCGCGCCCGCGCAGGTGCGGCCGGTGGGGGGCGGGGGGGACGAGTTCGAAATCACGATCCGCGAAGGCCGCAACCGCCAGGTGCGGCGCATGTGCGAGGCGGTCGGGCACCCCGTGCTCGCGCTGCGGCGCGTCGCCTTCGGCCCGCTGCGGCTCGGCGACCTGCAACCCGGCGCCCATCGCCGCCTCGAGGAGGCCGAGCTGCGCAAGCTGGGCGAGGCCGGCGGGCCGCTCGCCAGCGGCTCCAAGGCGGCGTCTGGCCCCACGGCGGGCGAGGCCGGCCGAGGACTCTGAGAGAATCGCCTGCCATGCGACTGTATGCCTTACGCGGGGCGACCTCCGTCGCGCACAACGACGCCAAGGACATCCTCGAGGCCACCACGGAGCTGATGAGCGCGATCATGGAGCGCAACGCGCTGCGACCCGAGGACGTCGTCAGCTGCATCTTCACCGCCACCAACGACCTCAACGCCGAGTTCCCCGCCGTCGCCGCGCGGGCGCTCGGCTTCGAGTCCGTGCCGCTGCTGTGCGCGCGGGAGATCCCCGTGCCGCGCGCGCTGCCGCGCGTGATCCGGGTGCTGATCCACTACCACGCCGAGGATGGCCACGCGACGCAACACGTCTACCTCGGTGAGGCGGCTACGCTACGGGCCGATCTGCAAGCGGCGCAATGACAGCGAGGGATCGCGAGAGCGAGTCATAAGGAGGAGTGGCGATGAGCCGAAAGTCATGGACAGTGGCGAGGTCGTTGACTACGTTCGCCGGTGTCGTCGCGATCGTGGCGCTCACTGCATCCGGCGCTCTGGCCAAGCCAGTTCCCCGCCGGCACGTGGGCAGGCTGCCGGGCTTCCCCGCGATCCGCGGCGTTGTGCCGGTGCTCGGCTCCCCCGGCGCCGTGAGCGCGCACGAAAAGCTCGTCGAGGAAGCCTTCGCGGCCGCTCGCGCGATGCGTACTCGGACCGCGCGCGGCGCTTCCGTCAGGCGTCCGCGTGGTACTCCGGTGCCAAGCGAAGAATCGTTGCCGTGCGTTGAAGAACTCGAAGAAGAACTCAGCTACTTCACGCAGAATGTGTGCTACCGCGGCGGGCCGGTGCTGCACAACCCGACGATTCACCTGATCTTCTGGCAGGGGCCGGGCACCGAACACGTCGAACCGTTCCCGTCGGGCTATGAGGCCACGGTCGAGCGGTACTTCGAAGACGTCGCCCAAGACAGCGGGCTGGAATCGAACGTGTTCGCGGTCGATTCCCAGTACTGGGAAGAACAGAGTCGCGGCGCGTTTCACGCTGGTGAGTACAGGCTCTCGTTCGACGGCGCCACCGATGTGACCATCGACGAAAGCTCGTCCTTCCCCAACGGTTGCACGGACGAAACGTCCTTTTCCAAAGGTCCCTGCCTGCTCGACTCCGAGATCCAGAACGAGGTCGAAAAGGTCGCCGGCGCAAGCCCGAAAGGCCTCGGCGACGTCTACGTCGTGCTCACCCCGCCCGGCGTCGGCGGCTGCTTCGAAGCGCAGTCGGGCGAGTGCGCCTACCTCCAGTACTGCGCCTACCACTCGGACTTCGGCGGCAACGGGATGACGCCGGGCGACCAGACGCTGTACGCCGACCTGCCGTATCTCGGCGAGGTGCCCGGCTGCGACTCCGGCGTGCACCCCAACGAAGCGGTCTCCGAAGAAGAAGAACGCAAAGCGGAAGACCACGGCGCCGACGCGGTCATCGACACCGCCAGCCACGAGCTCAACGAGACCGTCACCGATCCGATCGGCAGCCAATGCGACGAAGAAGAAGTCGCGGGCAAGCCGGAAATCGTGGGCTGCGAGAAGAACGCCTGGACCGACGCGATCGGACAGGAGGTAGGCGACAAGTGCCTGCCACCCGAGAGCACGCTGTTCGGGATCTACGGCGAACCGCTCGGGGAACTGCTGCCCGGTCGCGCGGCCAGCCTCTTCAACCAGGGGATCGGCGGTGGGCACTACTGGACTCAGCGCGAGTGGAGCAACGAAGCCGGGATCTCCGAAGGCGGATGCGTGCAGCGCACGATCGGCGCGAGCTTCACCGCCCTCGCGGGCGTCCAGGCGACCGTCCCCACCACGCTCGACGGCTCGGCCTCGGGCGCGCCGGGCGACCCCGCCACCTACTGGGCGTGGAACTTCGGCGAAGGCGAACAGATCGGCACCGCCGACGCCAAGCTCTCGCACACGTTCGCGCAGCCGGGCGTGCACGTCGTCGGGATGACCGCTTACGACGCCGACGGCAACTCGCAGGCGACGGTCGAGGAAGTCGAAGTCGCCGCCGCCCCGGTGCCGCCGCCGCCCCCCACTCCGCCCACGCCGATCGTCGAGACGGTCACGGTCACCAGCACCGTCACCACCCCCGCGCCGGCCAGGTCCGCCACAATACCCCCGTGCCCAT
>JBEKYV010000111.1:0-9095 GCA_049510515.1 Solirubrobacteraceae bacterium
CCAGAACTGCTCACACAGCCACCACCACACCCAACAACGACACGCTCACAACCCCCGGACCGCCGCACGCGGGCTCCCCGGTCATTCCCCCACGCTTACTGCACGTTCCGGGTTAAGGCCCGAGCCCGTCAGCTGCAGCGTGTTGGCGGAGATAATCGCGAAGGTAGGGAAGGGCGAAGTCGACGTAACCGTGCCCCGTTGATTCGATGAGCTCCGAGGCGATCAGTCGGAGCCGATATTGACTTGCGAAGTTGGCGTCGATCTCAAGACGCTCCTGGATGTCTTTCATCCTTGACGGCCCATCGTCCTTGGCCATCGCAAGGAGGAAGGACTTGTCGATGTCGGAGGCATCAGCGAGGGCCGGCTCGTAGACGAGCCTGCCGAGCCGGCGGAGGGCGTTCGAGACACCCTCCCGCGCACTCTCCATCAAGATTTCTGGCTCCGACCGCCGAAGACGCCACACTTGCGCGCCGACCAGCTGGATGAGAAATGGATAGCCGCGCGTGCCTTGGACCATCACGTCAAGCACATCGTCGGCGACCTTGCGTCCACTCTCTTCTACAGGAATTCTGAGCGCCCGCGCGACCTCCCGCGAAGCAACGGGTCCCAGAATGTGTCGCTCCGCCCTACGAAGGAAAGTGAGCACTTCGTCGTTAACCACATCGGTTATCGCCGAGGCGAGCCCCGCCCCGACGAACGCCAGTTGCCGGTCCTCCCTGAAGGCGTGCTGCACAGTCGTGGCAAGTTGGCGCAGCTCCGCGATCTGGTTCTGGTGGATCTCGTCGAGTGTGATGAGCAACCCGGTCTCGTTATCGGCCAGCAGATCCGTGATGAGCTCGATCTGGCTGCGAAGTGTCGCTTCCGGAGCGTGGCGCTCCGTCGTGCTCCAGGTCACGCCGCCTGATCCCACCGGCCCCGTGACTCCCGTGACACGACGCCGAGCGGCCTTGGGGTCGAACGCTGCAAGGAGTTTTGGCAACCCTTGACGGGAGATCCGATCCACGAAACCAGGCGAGGCCGTCTCGCTCAAGACGAGCCAGCCGAACTCCCTGGCGCGGTCTTCGACTGCGTTCAGCATCACAGTCTTGCCAGAGCCGCGGGCACCGGTGTAGATCGTGGCTCGCGCAGCTGAACCGGGCCCATCCTCAAGACCCTCCACGAACTCATCTATCAGCCCATCGCGGCCTACGAGTACCGGAGGGCTGACACCAAAGGTGGGCTTGAACGGATTTGCCGTCATCGCCACAGACTACATCATGCCTTTAGAGATTTTTAGAGTTTTTAGAGTTTTTTAGACTTGGGGCCAGCCACCACCACCAGCGACGAGAGGCAGAAGCCTGTGCACCCCCTGCTGCTCGAAGCGCTGGCGGACACGGGGGTCGTGTTCGTTGCGGGCGCGCGGCAGGTCGGCAAGACGACGCTCACCCGCGAAATCGCCTCCAGCGAGCATCCGATGACGATCTCGAGCCTCGACGAGGCAGCAACTCGCGGCGCGGCGTCCCGTGACCCTGCAGGCTTCCTCGCGGCGCTTGCCAAGCCCGCCCTGATCGACGAGATCCGCATGTGCCGGAGCTGCTGCTGGAGATCAAGAGCGCCGTTGACCTGCAGAGGCTCACTGCATGGCGACCTGGCCTCGGGGCACGAGAGGCAAGCACCCCAAAGATCTATCTCGCGGACTCCGGCCTGCTCGCCGCGCTACTTGGAGCCGACGAGACACGGATCGCGCTCGCCGCGCGAACGTCGTGGCGCCCACTTTGCGGCAGGCATCGTCATCCACCCCCGGGAACAGACGATCCCCCTGGGGGAGCGACTTTGGGCGCTACCGATCGCCGCTCTGTGGGCGTGATCTCGCGGGCCAGCATGGGACCCAGCGCCGCGGGTCGTTCGTCGTGGACCCTCAGTCGTGAGCGCCAGAGCCGATGGTGAGCCAGTCGACCCGCAGGACTTTCCGGGCCGCCGGCTTCCTCTACGCGCGGATCGTGATGCTCTCCTGCGCGGTGTAGGGATCGCCCGCGGGGTCGTGCGAGGTGACGATCCCCTGCGCCCGCAACACGTGTGCACGTGCGAGCAGCGCGCGTGCCCTGCGCGAAAGACGCAGCTCGACGGTGCTCACTCGTCCCCCGGCGACGGCGAACGTCCCCTCGGCGATGGTCAGGGCGATCGGCTTCTTCGATCCCTTCGCGTGAGGTCCCTTCGCAGCCTTGACCGGGATAAAGATTCGCAGGGCAATCGTCCCCGCGCAGCCGCTCGCCCCGGCCGGGCAGCTCACCCTGACGCCAACCATTCTCATCGCCTTGGTCGTCAACGTCGTGCTGGCCAGCTGGGCACCGCGAAAGTGCAGCGGGTTGATTTCGGGAAGGGGCGAGATTCCCGGCCCTCCAATGCTTCCCGGGAGCGAGGGAACGAGCGTTTTGCCTGAGGGGTGTTCGGGCTCGGGCACGATGCCCACGCCGTTGAAGCGCACGTCGTGCAGCCCCGTCGTGTCCTTGCCGTTGATCGGCCAATCGGCGCTCGCCGCCCCAGCTTTAGTTGGTGTGAACTTAACGGTCTCGGTAAGGCTTTCGCCCGGCGCGATCGTCGTTCCCTCCGACAGCGAGGTGGTGGCTTCGAAGACGCCTCCGATCGGCGGCTTGGACTTCGTGATTCCCACGGCGGTGCCGCCGGTGTTGGTGACGATGAAGCTCTTGGACTCGCTGGCGCCGATCGCCACCGGGCCGTATTCGACCGCTTCGCTCTTGACTTCGAGCGCCCCGGGCAGCCCGGCGGCGCCGGAGAGGCCGACCGCTTCGTTGCCGGCGCTGGTTTGCAGGGCGATTTCGCCGTTGAATGCGCCCACTTCGGTCGGGTTGAACGTGACGGTAACCGTGATCGAATGGCCCGGTTCGATCGTCGTTCCTTCGGCGGGCGGGCCTTCGACGCCAAACGGTGCGGCGGGCAGCTTCACCTTTTCGATCGTCAACGGCGAGCCACCGACGTTGCGGAAGGTCGCGCCCGCAGCGGCGTGTTCGCCGACGGCCGTGCCGTCGAAGGTCACGACGATCGGCGACACTTCGAGCTTCGCGGCCGGCGTCTCACCAATGCCGGAGAGCCCGAAGCTCGCGGTCTTGCCCGTGCTCGTGGTGGCCGTCAGCGTCCCCCCGATCGGCCCCGCTCCGGCCGGCGAGAAGGTGATCGGCACTTCGATCGTCTGCCCCGTCGTCAGTTGCGCGGGCAGCGGCAGCGAGGGCGTGCCGAGCGTGAACTGCGAGGAGCTCGAGTCGAGCTTCGAGAGCATCAGCGGTTCGGTCGCCGTTAGCGTCAGCGTCTTCTTGGCGGAGTCCCCGATCGTCGTCGTGCCAAACGCGACCCGAGAGCCGCTCAGGACCGGAGTGACGGGGGAGCCGAACGCGATCACGTGTTCGTCGCGCGTGCCGACGTACAGCCGCCCACCCCCCACGCCGGGCGTCGCGAACTTCGCTGAGGTGCCGATCGATTCGCTCCACACCATCACCGGCTGGCCTTTCACCGGAACCGGCTTATAGGCGCGCAGTTCGGCCCCCACGCCGCCGCCGTTGGGCGCCCACACGATCCACACCAGGGCGGAGCCTTCTTCGGTGCCGTTGGAGGTGACGATTGGCGCGCTCGAGGAGAAGCCAAACGCTTCGGAGGAGGTGCCCTGCAGCGAGAGCGTCGGCGTGCCGGCACCGGTGACGCCGTACTCATAGACCTGCAGGTTGCCGGAGGAGCCCGAGGCGCTGGTGCCGCCCGAAGCCGTCGGGATGTACACCCAGCCACCTTCGCCCGGCCACACGCCCGGGCGTGACCACACGCCGCCATAGGGCCCGATCCGCTGGACCACATCGTCGGAGTCGGCCGACCCCTGGCCGATCCCGCCGAGGTTGTCGCGGTTGAGCAGGTACACGTAACCGTCCTTGCCGACCGCCACCGCGAGGTGCGGCATCGCCAGCGTCCCGAAGGATTCCGGCAAGGCGGTCACGCCGCCGGAGGCGAAGTCGGCGTCCCAAGAGTCCAGGTAGGTGGCGTTGTAGGGGGCGAAGAAGTCCACCGCCTTCAGTGAGCCGTCTGGCTGGACGTCCAGGCGCACGATCGACTCTCCGAGGTTGCCCGGCGGTTTGTCCCCCGGCGTCGGCGTCGACGGCGCACCGCCGTTGCCGGTGCTCACCAGGATCGTGCCCGGGCCGTCGGAGGTGAGGCCCGCGCCCGACTGCCAGATGCCGGCGCCGCTGCCACTCTCGTCCGCCACCCAGCGTGCCTTGATCGCCCCTCCGCTGGAGACCGTTCCTTCGGTCGAGACACCAAACACCCAGCCCTGCCATTCGGGGGTATCGCAGTCAGAGCCGAACGCGGCGTACACGACCCCGCCCATCAGCAACAGCCCCGGGCGCTGCAGCTGGGTCTTCGGTTCGAAGGTCTGTCCAGGCGCGTTCTGCGCGCTGCCGCTCAGCTGCACCGGGAAGCCTGGCTCCTGTGCGCCGGTCGACACGCTGACCGCGTCCATAAACCACTCGGGGTTCTTTACCTTTTTCCCGGGTTCCGGTTCCGTTTCTGGTCCATACGTCTTGTACGTCAGATACGCGACGTTCGTTTCCTGGTCGATCACGGGCGTCGCGGTCACGCCAACCTTTGGGGCGAGGTCGGCGCAGCTGATTTCGCCCGGGTTCCACGGTTCGCCCAGGCTCTTCGTCCACGCCTGCGCGCCGGTCTGCGGGTTGAGACCGTAGAGGTTGTTTTCCTCCGTCGCCACAAACAGAGTGCTTCCGTCCAGCAGTGGCTGCGCATACACCTGGCCTTTGACCGGCGCCGTCCACAGCTTGCCGAACGTGCCGCCTTCGACGAGTTCCGGCGAGAGCGCCGACTGGTTGGGATACCACCCCGTGCGCAGGTTCCCGCCCGAGTTGGTAAGGCTCGACCCGAACACTTCTTCTTCTGACGCCATCGCCTGCGCGGCGGTCGCGAGCAGCGAAAGCGCACAGACGACCGCTACCGCGCATATCCGGCGCATTGACCTCTCCCTCCGTGGCAGCTCAAGCACCTGACGATCTCCGGCCAGGGTATCGGATCCTACCCACAATCTACGCTACTGGAGCGCGATTCTTCTGCCGGAGGGGGCATCGAGCACCTCGCTGTTGGCTCCTGAGGATTGATCCACGCGGATATGGAATTCGAGCTTGACCCTCAGTCGTGGGCGCCAGAACCGAGGTGAGCCAGCCAGCCGGCAGTTCGATCACAGATCGCCCACCACATGGTCATATAATGACCGGACGGCGGACCACCGGCTATGAGCACCATCGAGCGCGCCATTACTCCACGCCTCCTCGCGGCTCTCGGCGACACACCCGCCGTGATGCTTGCCGGCCCCCGACAGGCGGGGAAGAGCACTCTTGTACAAGGTCT
The DNA here is from genome assembly GCA_049510515.1 of Solirubrobacteraceae bacterium. Taxonomy (GTDB): domain Bacteria; phylum Actinomycetota; class Thermoleophilia; order Solirubrobacterales; family Solirubrobacteraceae; genus Palsa-744. The sequence goes on from JBEKYV010000111.1 coordinate 5,395, forward strand.
CGCCGAAGGTCCCCACCCAGCCCGCTACCTCACACTCGACGATCTGCGAACACTCGATGCCGCTCGCCGCGATCCCATCGGCTTGATCGAGAGCGCCGACGGCCCACTGGTCATCGACGAGATCCAGCGAGCGCCCGAGCTGCTCCTTCCCATCAAGGCCTCGATCGACCGCGATCGCCGCCCTGGCCGCTTCATCCTCACAGGCTCCGCACAGGTGATGCTCCTACCGACGGTGTCCGAGTCCCTTGCAGGGCGCGTCGAGGTCCACACGCTGTGGCCATTCTCCCAGGCAGAGATCGAAGGCGTCCCCGGGGGGATCGTCGAGCTGTTGTTCGACGAACTCTCCCCTCAGGGCAGTGCGCCGGCGACATCTCGCGAAGCCCTCATTGAGCGCCTTGTGCGTGGCGGCTTCCCGGAGGCGGTGGCCCGCGAGGATGATCGCCGCGAAGAGTGGCTCGGGGCCTACCTCACCGTGATTGTGCAGCGCGATCTGCGCGACCTTGCAAACATCGAGCGCCTCACAGAGGTTCCCGCGATCCTCGCCTCACTCGCCTCGCGCGTCCGTGCTCCGCTGAACAAGAGTGACGTCAGCAGCTCCGTCGGGATTCCACGAACCTCACTCGATCGCTACCTGACCTTGCTCGAGCACGTCTTCCTTGTGCTCCGCCTTCCGGCCTATCACACCAACCGCATCAAGCAAATCACTAAGGCGCCCAAGCTCCTGCTCGCCGACTCCGGCCTGCTTGCGCATCTGTTGCGTGCCGACCGGCGTCGCCTGAGCAGCGACGACTCGCTGCTCGGCGCCGTACTGGAGTGCTTTGTCGGGATGGAGCTGGCCAAGCAGCTGTCCGCCTCGCGAACGCGCGCATCGCTGATGCATATCCGCACAGCCACCGGCGCCGAGGTGGACTTCATCCTCGAGCGAGCCGATGGCCGTCTGGCCGCAATCGAGGTGAAGGCGTCGACGACGGTGCGAGGCGAGGACTTCAAGCATCTGACTGTCGTACGCGACCGGATTGGCGACGAGCGCTTCATTCGCGGGGTTGTGCTTTACCCAGGCGGCGAGCGTCTCACGTTCGGCGAGCGCCTCGAAGCCTGGCCGCTCGCCATGCTGTGGACCGGCGTGTTATTCTACAACGGCAAATAACTCACACCTTCGGGCGCGGCGAGATGGGCTGTAGACAATCCGCTTCACGCCTGCTGCCACGGCACGAATACGGATGCCCATGGTTGCGCGCCCCGCCGAGGACAACCAGCCTTTTTCGGTACCCCCTGGGAGCTTGTGTGCGGGAAGTCTGGGCATCGCCTGACGTTGAAGCAGAGTGCAGTGCGAACCGACCTCGACGGTGATCTCCTTGTGCGCTGAGCTCAGCCCTGGCGGTTCCGGCGAGCTGGATGCACACGCCGCGAGCGAGCTGAAGCTCGATCTCGACACCTTCGGGCGCGAGGCGCTGGAGGCAGAGGCCGCGCGGCTGGGCGTGTCGGCCGAGGAACTGGCCCGTCACGCGGTGCTCTACTACCTCGCCGACTGCGACGGCGGGCGCATCTCCCGGCGCCCGCCGCTGACGCTCCAGCCCGGACAGCCGCACCCGCTCGGCGAGCTGCTGGACAGCTGAGTCTCAGCCGCGCGCGCGGGCAGCCATCGTCGTCGGCGCCATGCCGCGGTTGGCGAGCTCGGCGGCGAGCGTGCGGCGCCCGCGGTGGTGCAGGCCGTGGATCGAGCCCTCGCTCTTGCCGGTCAGCTTCGCAATCTCAAGCGGCGACAGCCCCGCCACGTGGCGTAAGATCAGCACCTCGCGCTGGGCGCAGGGCAGCGTGTCGAGCGCCTCGCGCAGCTCGTCGATCGCGCCGCCGGCAGCCGGGTCGCACTGCTCGCGGCCGGTCGCGTAGACCTCCTCCACCGGCACCAGCCGCTCGGCGCGGATGTGGTCCATCGTGACGTTGCGCGCCACCCGCAGCGCCCACGCCAGGAAGGGGACGTCGCGCTCCTCGTATTTGCCGATCACCCGCATCAGCTTCGTGAAGACGTGTTGGGTGATGTCCTCGGCCTCGTGGTGGTTGCGGACGATCGAGCGCACGTAGCCGTGGATGTTCTCGGCGTAGCGCGCGTACAGGAAGCCCATCGCGTCGCGGTCGCCGGCCTGGGCACGCACGATCGCCCGCGACACCAGCGGCGAGTTGCGCTCGTCGCCGCGCGTCGGCCCGCTGGAGGGCCCGTCGCCGGCGCCATGCGCCAGCCCGTTCGCGGACCCCTCGCCGGCGCCGTGCAGCAGCGATGCCGCGGCCATGCGCTCGTCGATCCCCGCCGTGTCGATCCCTACCGTTGCCACTGCCGCTACCCCTGTGTCGTTCATCCGGCTCCACATCTCTCCCGGCCCTCCGATAACGGAACGGGCCGGAAATCTAGTTCTGCCGTGTATGTCCGATGAAGTTACTCATCCCTTGCCAATGCGACGTTAAGAAGCTGTACAAAATCCACGTCTCACGTCTGTGACGATTGCTAAGCGCGCGCTGGCTCCTCGCGGCTCTCCAGTGCGCGGCAGCCCTAAGTCCCAAGAGGCGCCGCGGTTACAGAGCCCTGTAATCGCCCGTGTAAAGACAGCACAAAGCTGACGCGTCCATGCGCTCGATGCAGCCGTACCCCTCCTAACTCCTGCCCGTCCTAGCAAGTGTTTCCGCATTTTGCGGGCCACTTGAGCGCGCACCCTACCACATCGACATTTGTTTGACAACGCGCCAGCGGGGGAGCGAACGAAAGCTTGCAGTCAAAATCCTCACTAAAAAGGTAAAAAATGTGAAGGATCGTACGCTCGTCGCGCGGAGTCGCCGAGCGCGTGAGCGGGCCCCAACCCGCGGCCGTCGTCCCAACGACCCTACAGCGACGTCGTCCCAAGGCGGGCTGCTACGTAATCCCAATCTACTGATTTTTGGGAAATGGGTGGGTCAAGTGTCCAGAACGCGTGAAAAACGGGCAGGGGAGCGCATACAAAGTCGAGCCTCGCCGGACACCTACAGCCCGCCAGGAGGGTTTCGATGCTCAAGCCGCCGCCGTCTCGCCGTCTGCTCACGGCGATTGCCCTGCTATTCGTCTTCGCCACATCCTCGGCGCTCGGCGCTCCACGCTTGCGCGGTGAGAGAAAGCATGCAGGCCACCACGCGCTCAGCCGCCGCCCGCAGGGGCACCGCGCCTCGCGGCGCTCCGGCGGCTCGGCCGGCGGGCGCTCCGGCGGCGGACGCTCCAGCGGCTCGCCGGGCAGCGGGACCTCCTCGACGGTGAGGGCGGCGACCGCGACCACCGCAACCGCCACCGCCGCGACGACGCTGCTCGGCGACGAAGCGCTCGAGTCCCAGCACGACTACCTGGACGCGGGCGAAGCCGAATCCTTCTCCTTTGTGGCACGCGCCGCCGGGGCCACTGGCGCGGCGCACGTGTATATCGACTCTCACAGCACCACCCTCGGCGTGGTCGTCGGCGTGTACAGCAGCGCCGGCAGGCACCCGGGGACGCTGCTCGCCGGCGGCTCGATCGCCACGCCCAAAGCGGGGGCGTGGAACACGGTGCCGCTCACCTCCGCGCAGCTGACGTCGGGAACGACCTACTGGCTGGCGATCCTCGGCACCGGTGGGACGCTGCGTTACCGCGACCATGGGCAGGGACCCTGCCCCAGCGAGACCAGCGCCCAGGAAGGCCTCAAGGCACT
>JBEKYV010000112.1:0-9020 GCA_049510515.1 Solirubrobacteraceae bacterium
ACCTTCTAAGTTTGCGCGGAACAACTCTGTTTTTGGCGGTGGTTCTGGGTGGTAGTTTCGGGTGGAGCAGCGCTTCAAACGCTGGGTTAAGCTCTTCGGGTTCAAGCACGGCTTCAGCCGCTGCGGTGTGTAAATCGACCTCTTCAGCAGCCGGTTTAGCCAACGCGGGACGCTCTCTGGAAAGGGTTTGGTGCACGATTGCCATCGCGAATCCTGCCCCGGAGGGCAACCGACAACAGCCCGGCGTTTCAACGCCGGCTCAATCGCCTAAGTATCAACGGGTCCCGTAGGGACGGCTAAGCGATACCGGAAACTCGTCATTCACCAACGTATGCGGGATCATGGGGCCCCAGCTATGAGAACAAATCCTTTCGCAATTGTGTTTCTTCTATTCCTCGCGTTATCCGCCTCCGCCCAACAAGAACCGCGCCGCGAGCGCACCATCGGCGAAATAAAAACCGAGGCCATCCACCGCGCCGAGGTCGGCCAGTATCCTCTGATCGGCCTCGATCCCGCCGACGTCAAAGAAGCGTTCGAAACCATCCACACCCCCGACAAAGACGAATGGGCCGCCGGCTTCATGCGCGTAGCCGACCGCTACTTCAACGAAGCAAAATCGCTGGAGAAATCCGATCCCGCCAAAGCCAACGCCGATTACACCCGCGCCTGGCGACTCTACTCCTTCGGACGCTGGCCGATTCCAGCCTCTCCCGGCAAGCAGCGCTCGTATGAAATGGCCCTCGAAGCCTTCCTCGACCACGCCAGGTTCTTCGACCCGCCGCTCGAGGTCGTCCACATTCCCTTCGAAGGCAAAGAGATCGCGTTCGGCGTGCGCCTGAAGGCGCGCCTGCCCTCCAAGCGGGTGCCGGACGCGGTGGAGCGCTGGCTGCGCCACTACCAGTCCACACGCGAGGAGGGCGAGGCGTGGGGCGACTTCGTGCAACGTGTGGGCACCCCGGAGCTTGAAGGGCTCGTCAAAGACCTCTCCCTGCCGGTGGAGTTCGGCCTGGAGACGATGGGTCAGTTCATCGACTGGAATCGCAACGTCCCCTTCGAAGTGATCCGCGGTGAGGGCGAGTGCGCGGTCTGAACGACACCCTGCGCGAGGCAGCGCTCCGCCACGGCAGCGGGGCTGTCTTGCTGTGCTCCTTCCAGAAGGAGGAGTCGGTGCTGATCGACGAACTGCTGCAGATCGACGGCGGCGAGCAGGTGAGGATCGTGACGATCGACACTGGTGTGCTCTTCGAGGAGACACTCAAAACCTGGAAGGCATTCGAGGAGCGCTTCGGGATCGCCGTGGAGGTGTTCGACGCCAGCGCGCCGGCGGGCGACAGCTGGACGGGCCCCGAGCACTGCTGCTCGCAGGCCAAGGTCGCGGCCCTGGAGCGCGCGCTCGACGGCGCCGAAGGCTGGATCACCGGCATCCGCCGCGAGCAGGGCCCGACGCGTGCAGAGGCGGAGCTGAGCGAACGCGACGAGGGCAGGGGCCTGTGGAAGTACAACCCGCTGGCGCACTGGACCGAGCAGGACCTGTGGCGCCGTATACACGAGCGTAACCTGCCGTACAACCCGCTGCACGACCATGGGTATGCCTCGATCGGCTGTGAGCCGTGCACCCAGCCGGGCAGCGGCCGCGAGGGGCGTTGGGCAGGCACAGGCAAGACGGAGTGCGGTTTGCACGTGGTCGAGGCAGTGCGATGAAAGACGAGGACCCATGTACGGCGAGTCGAGCGGAGTGAGCGTGATGAGCGTCGCGGAGCGCCCACAGCTGAGTCATCTGCGCGCGCTGGAGAGCGAGGCGATCCACGTGATGCGCGAGGTCGCCGCCGAACTGGAGAAACCGGTGCTGCTGTTCAGCGGCGGCAAGGACTCGATCGTGCTGCTGCGCCTCGCCGAGAAGGCGTTCCGCCCGGCGCCGTTCCCGTTCCCGCTGATGCACGTGGACACCGGCCACAACTTCCCCGAGGTGATCGAGTTCCGCGACCGCCGTGTGGCCGAACTGGGGGAGCTGCTGATCGTGGCAAGCGTGCAGGAGTCGATCGACAGCGGCCGCGCCGTCGAGGAGACGGGGCCGCGGGCCTCGCGCAACCGCCTGCAGACGGTGACGCTGCTGGACGCGATCGCCGCGCACGGCTTCGACGCGGCGTTCGGCGGCGCGCGACGCGACGAGGAGCGGGCGCGGGCGAAGGAGCGCATCATGTCCTTCCGCGACGACTTCGGCCAGTGGGACCCCAAGAACCAGCGCCCGGAGCTGTGGAATCTCTACAACGGGCGCATCAAGAAGGGCGAGAACGTACGCGTCTTCCCGCTCTCCAACTGGACGGAGCTGGACGTGTGGGAGTACATCTCCCAGGAGCAGCTGGAGGTGCCCTCGATCTACTTCGCGCACGAGCGCCCGGTGTTTGAGCGCGACGCCATGCTGTACGCGTGGCGCGAGGGCACCGAGCTGATCGACGGCGAGCAGATCTTTACCGAGACCGTGCGCTACCGCACGGTCGGCGACATGAGCTGCACCGGCGGCGTGCGCTCGCGCGCGGCGACGCTGGAGGAAGTGGTGATGGAGATCGCCGCCACGCGGATCACCGAGCGGGGCGAGACGCGCGCCGACGACCGCGTCTCGGAGGCCGCGATGGAGGACCGCAAGAAGGCCGGGTACTTCTAGTGACCCTCGACCTGCTGCGCTTCACCACCGCCGGCTCGGTCGACGACGGCAAGAGCACGCTGATCGGGCGTCTGCTGTACGACTCCAAGCAGGTGTTCGAGGACCAGTTGGAGCACGTCGCGCAGGCCAGCGCGCGGCGTGGCGGGTCGGGCGCGCTCGACCTCGCGCTGCTTACCGACGGGTTGCGCGCGGAGCGCGAGCAGGGGATCACGATCGACGTGGCCTACCGCTACTTCGCCACCACCCGGCGGCGCTTCATTATCGCCGACTGCCCCGGCCACCAGCAGTACACACGCAACATGGTCACCGGCGCCTCGACGGCGGATGTGGCGGTGGTGCTGATCGACGCGCGCAAGGGCGTGCTGGAGCAGTCCAAGCGCCACGCCTTCATCAGCGCGCTGCTGGGCATCCCGCAGATGGTGGTGGCGATCAACAAGATGGACCTGGTCGACTTCTCGCGCGAGCGCTACGAGGAGCTGGTGGAGGAGTTCGAGGCGTTTGCGCGCAAGCTGCGCGGCGGCAGCAACCCGCGGCACACGGAGATGTCGTACATCCCGATCTCCGCGCTGGAGGGCGACAACGTGGTCGAGCGCTCGCCGCGGCTGGATTGGTATGACGGCCAGCCGCTGCTGGAGTTCCTGGAGGAGGTGGAGGTGGCCTACGACCACCCCTACGACAAGCAGGCGCGCTTCCCGGTGCAGTGGGTGATCCGACCGGCGAATGGTGGCGCCGTGCCGGGCGAGAGCGGCGACTACCGCGGCTACGCCGGGCAGCTGGCGAGCGGGGCGCTGCGCCTCGGCGAGGAGGTGGTGGCGCTGCCGAGCGGCCTGCGCACGCGGATCGCCGCGATCGACACCTACGAGGGCGAGCTGGAGGAGGCGCAGGCGCCGATGTCGGTAACGCTGCGCCTGGAGGACGAGCTGGACGTCTCGCGCGGTGAGCTGATCTGCCGCGCGGAGGAGGCGCCCACGGTGAGCAGGGAGCTGCAGGCGGACGTGTGCTGGCTGAACGAGCGCCCCCTGCGCGCGGGGAGTCGATACGTGATCAAGCACACCACGCGCGGCGCCACAGCGATCGTGGACGAGCTGCAGGATGTGGTGGACGTGCACACGCTGGAACGTGCCAGCGCCCCCGAGCAACTGGCGCTCAACGACATCGGCAGGGTGCGCCTGCGCACCAGCACCCCGCTGGCGTTCGACCCCTACCGCTCCAACCGCCGCACGGGGAGCTTCATCCTGATCGATGAGGCCACCAACGAGACGGTCGGCGCGGGGATGGTTGGGGCCTCGGCTGCGTAGTTCGGGCCCATACCCCTACCAGGCCCTCCCGCTTTCAATCGATTTGAACATTCGGCCACAGCCAGGCCCACGCTACGTAATTCAGGCCCACACGCTGCCGTCCTTTTCGACGGACATTCGAGTTTGGCCCGGCAAGTAGAACCAAGACGTTCTAATAGTCGATAGCCGTACCGGCGAGACGGCCCAGCGGCTGTCCGCCGGCAGCAGGCACCGAGCGCGGAAGCGCGCCAGGGCGGTGCCGCGGCCCGCGTCCGGGGTCTGTGGAGCGCTTACCCCGGGCGCGGGTGCCTGCCTGCGGTTCCTCTCAGCGGAACCGCGAGCCGCGACGGGGATGCACCCCAACCGGGTGGTAATCTGCCGGGCCGCCATGTTTACCAAGGTGCTTGTAGCCAACCGGGGCGAGATCGCCGTGCGCATCGTGCGAGCGCTCGAGGAGCTGGGCATTGCCTCGGTGGCGGTGTACTCCGAGCACGACCGCGACGCCCTGCACGTTGCGCGCGCCGGGGAGGCATACAACCTCGGTGGGGGGCCGGCGGCGGAGAACTACCTGAGCGTCGAGAAGATCCTCGACGCGGCGGCCCGCTCAGGCGCGGAGGCGATCCACCCCGGATATGGCTTCCTGGCGGAGAACGCCCCGTTCGCACAGGCCTGCGCCGACGCCGGAGTGGTGTTCATCGGCCCGCCGCCCAGCGCGATCGAGGCGATGGGCTCAAAGACCCGGGCGCGCGAGCTGATGCAGGCGGCGGGCGTGCCGATCGTGCCGGGCACGACCAAGCCAGTCGCGACGGTCCCGGAGGCCTTGGAGATCGCCAAGGGCGAGATCGGCTTCCCCGTGGCCGTGAAGGCGGCGGGCGGCGGCGGCGGCAAGGGCTTCCGCGTGGCGCTCACCGAGGAGGAGCTGGAGGGCGCCTTCGAGGGGGCCAGCCGTGAGGGCGAGAAGTTCTTCTCCGATCCGACCGTCTATTTGGAGCGCTACCTGCCCGACCCGCGCCACGTGGAGGTGCAGGTGCTGGCCGACCGGCACGGCAACGTGATCCACCTCGGCGAGCGCGACTGCTCGATCCAGCGCCGCCACCAGAAGGTGATCGAGGAGTCCCCTGCACCTGAGTGGGTGGTGGACGCCGAGATGCGCGAGCGGATCGGCAAGATCGGCGTGGAGGCCGCGCGCGCCGTCGACTACGTCGGCGCCGGCACGATCGAGGGGCTGCTGGCGCTCCCCGCGGGGAATGAAACCTCGCCCGCCCGCGCTGGAGGCGCCGAGCCGGAGTACTTCTTCCTGGAGATGAACACGCGCGTGCAGGTGGAGCACTGCGTGACGGAGCTAACCACCGGCATCGACATCGTCAAGGAGGGCATCCGCGCCGCCGCCGGCGAACCGCTCTCCTACTCGCAGGAGGACGTGCAGCTGCGCGGCCACGCGATCGAGTGCCGGATCAACGCCGAGGACGCCTCCAAGAACTTCGCGCCGGCGCCGGGCAAGATTGGGCGCTACAAAGAGCCCACGGGGCCCGGCGTGCGCGTCGACTCGGGCGTCGGCGAGGGCGGCGAGGTGTCGCCGATGTACGACCCGATGGTGGCGAAGCTGATCGTGTGGGACGCCGACCGCGCACAGGCCACCCAGCGGATGCTGCGGGCGCTCGGCGAATACGAGATCGAGGGGCTGCGCACGCTGATTCCCTTCCACCAGGCGCTGCTCGCGACCGACCAGTGGGAGCGCGGAGAGACCTGCCGGGATCTGCTTGAGGATCGCGCGTGGCTGAAGACGCTGGCCTTCGAGAAGAAGGACCCCACGGCGGACTCCGGCGAGCAGGAGGCCGAGAAGGTCGAGCAGACCTACACCGTGGAGGTGTCGGGCAGGCGCTTCGACGTGAAGGTCGTCGGCCCCCCCTCCGGTGCAGGCCATGGTCTCGCCGGGGACGGAGCGCTGAACGGGTCGGGCGCGGCCGGCGCGCGTCGTCCCACTCGCCGCGGGGAGCGCAAGTCGGCGGCAGCCGGAGGTCCTGACACCCTGCCCTCTCCCCTGCAGGGCAACATGTGGAAGGTGCTCGTCAAACAGGGCGACACCGTCACCGAGGGCCAGCTGCTCTGCATCATCGAGGCGATGAAGATGGAGAACGAGATCACCGCCCACAAGGCGGGCATCATCGCCGAGCTGCCGATCACCGAGGGCGCCCCGATCGCTGCCGGCGCTCCGATCGCCACGATCAAGAGCGCCGAGTAGCCGCGTAGCGCCCGGCCGGCGGCGATCGGAGACACCGCGGGGCGACCCGGCCCCGCCGATACGGCGCGTCGTTAGCACCGTTTGATCCCCTCTCGGCGATTGGCCAACGTTCGGCTGGTCGGCCCCAGCATTCCGACCCAGCCCAACCATCCGCCCAGGCGGACCGATCAGCCATGCCGAGATGAGCACCACCACCACAGACGCACCGCTCGCCGAGAGCCACGGCGAGCCGACCTGCCGGGTGTCGGTGGTGATCCCCTGCCTGAACGAGGCGGAGAACATCGAGCAGTGCGTGGCCGCCGCGCGCGCCGCGATGACCGCGGCGGGCATCGCCGGCGAGGTGGTGGTCGCCGACAACGGCTCCAGCGACGGCAGCGCCGCGTTGGCGGAGCTGGCCGGGGCGACGGTGATCGAGGAGCCGGTGCGCGGCTACGGCAGCGCCTACCTAGCGGGGTTTGGTGCCGCGCGCGGGACCTACATCCTGATGGCGGACGCCGACCTGACCTACGACTTCAACGAGATCCCGCGCTTCCTCGCGGCGCTGGAAGCGGGCGCGGACATGGTGATCGGCGATCGCATGCACAACATCCAGCCCGGGGCGATGCCGTGGCACCACCGCTACATCGGCAACCCCCTGCTCTCGAACCTGCTCAACCTGCTGTTCCACACCGGCGTCAACGACGCCCACTGCGGCATGCGCGCGTTCCGCCGCGAGCACCTCGAGCGCCTGGATCTACGCACCAGCGGCATGGAGTTCGCCTCCGAGATGGTTGTGCGCGCGGCGAAGGCAGGCCTGGAGATCGACCAGCTGCCGATCGAATACCGCCCGCGCGGAGGCGAGTCGAAGCTCTCGAGCTTCCGCGACGGCTGGCGGCACCTGCGCTACCTGATGATGCACTCGCCCAAGCACCTCTTCATCTTCCCCGGCACGGCGATGGCGACGCTCGGGGGGCTGATTTGCGCAACGGTGCTCGCGCACGTCGACGTGCTCGGCCGCCGCTGGGAAGTGCACACGCTGATCGGAGGCTCGCTGCTGCTGATCGTCGGCACCCAGGTGGTAACGCTCGGGCTGTGCGCACGCACCTACGGGATCTGCTTCATGGGCGAGCGCGACCCCTGGTTTGAGCGCATGTGGGCGCGCTACAGACTCGAGCACGGCCTGCTGCTGGGCGGCGCGATTGTCGCGATGGCGCTGGCGATCCTCGTATGGATCGTGCTCCAGTGGGTACGCCTCGGCTTCGGCAGCCTCTCCGAGGAGCGCCTGGCGATCGTCGCGGCGACGCTGATGGTGCTCGGCATCCAGGTGATCTTCGCCTCGTTCCTGCTCAGCATCATCGGGCTGCGGCGCCGCCAATGAGGATCAAGGTGGCGCTCGGAGTCGGGCTGGCGCTGGTCGCGCTCGCCTTCATGGTGACGCTCGCGCACGCGCCACTCACGGTCGCCCGCAGCGGCGCAGCCACCGAACACACGCTGGTAAACACCGCCAAGCCGGCGGCGGCCTGCCAGGGGGGCGAAACGCTGCCGCGCGGCACGACGGCGCTGCGCATCAGCCTCACCTCCGCGCTCGGCCCGCGGGTGGCGGTGAAGGTGCTGGCGGGCTCGCGCGTGATCGCGCACGGCACAGCCCCGCCCGGGTGGTCGGACGCATCGGTGACGGTGGCCGTGCAGCCCCAGCCGCACACGGTGGCACCCGTGCAGGTGTGCTTCGCGATGACGCAGATGAACGGCAAGGTCGCGATGCGGGGAACGCCGAGCGCCAGCGCGCAGGCGGCGAGGTCCACCGAAGGTCCCCTGCCCGGCCGGATGGGCATCGAATACCTGCGCCCAGGCGCCAGCTCGTGGTGGTCGCACGCCACCGCGGTTGCGCACCGCCTCGGCCTCGGCCGTGCGGCCAGCGGCACGTGGAACGCCTTTCTGGTGATCGTGCTGGCGGCGTCGCTGATCACGCTCTCCTCGTGGCTGGTCGTCAAGGAGCTGCGATGAGCAGGCGCTCCGCCGCGAGGACGTCCGCGCCCGTGAAGGCGCCCGTGCCCTCAAAAACCTCCGCGCCCGTCAAGGGCCGGCCACCACGCACCAAGACGCCCACGGGACCGGCCGTTGGAGCGAGGACCTTCACGCGCGGCGCCGAGGACGCCCGGCGCCGCGCCGCGCGCAAACGAGCACCGGGCGAGCAGCCGGGGCTCGGGCAGCTGCTGGGCCGTCAGCTGCGCCGCGTGCCACGCGCGGCGTGGGTGTGTGCGCTGGTGGCTTTCCTCAACGCCGCCTGCTGGTCGGTGATCTCACCGCCGTTTGAGAACCCCGACGAACCCTCGCACTTCGCCTATGTGCAGCGCCTCGCCGAGACCGGGAAATTGCCCACCTCGAGCGCCGAAAAGTTCCCACCCGCCGAGTACACAGTGCTGAATGACCTGCACTACTCACAGGTGCGCTTCCACTCCGAACAGGGCACGATCTCCACCCCGGCCGAGCAGCGCCAGTTGGAAAGCGACCTGGCCAAGCCGCTCGGGCGCTCCGGCGGAGAAGGGGCGACCGGGGTGTCGGCTTCGCAGCCGCCGCTGTACTACGCGCTCGAGACGGTCCCCTACGCGTTGGCCTCGGTCGGCAACCTGCTCGACCAGGATGCGCTGATGCGGCTGCTCTCCGCGCTGATGGGCGGTCTGACTGCCCTGTTCGCCTACCTGTTCGTACGTGAGACGCTCCCCGCTGAGCGCTGGGCGTGGACCGTCGGGGGTCTCGGTGTCGGGCTCGCGCCGCTGTTCGGGGGAGTGCCGGCGTGCCACGGCTCCGGAGGCATGGCGGGGCACTACGCGTTCGGCGCCCGGACCGGCGGCTCGGTCGT
>JBEKYV010000113.1:0-9014 GCA_049510515.1 Solirubrobacteraceae bacterium
GCAGCCCGTGCTGGTGGAGGTGGATGAGGCGAGCGTGGATCGTGGGGGGTTGGCCGAGCGTCTGCGCGTGGACGGGCTGGTGGGTGGCGTGGTGTCGTTGCTGGCGCTGGCCGATGGCGGTGGTGTGGTGGGCTCGTTGGTGTTGGCGCAGGCGTTGGGTGATGCCCGCGTGGAGGCGCCACTGTGGTGTGTGACACAGGGCGTGGTGTCGGTGGGAGCCAGGGATCCGGTGACGAGCCCCGCCGGCGGGATGGTGTGGGGGCTGGGTCGTGTGCTGTCCCTGGAGAAGCCGGAGCGGTGGGGAGGTCTTGTCGACCTGCCGGTCGAGCCGGACGAGGGCACCTACGGGCGCCTGTGCGGGGTGCTGGCCGGCGGGGGCGCAGAGGACGAGGTGGCGGTGCGCGCCGAGGGCGCGTATGCGCGGCGGCTGGTGCGCGCGCCGAGGGAGGGAGGCCCGGCGCCGGCGCCCTACAGCCCGCGGGGCACCGTGGTGGTCACCGGTGGGACGGGGGCGCTGGCGGCGCACGTCGCGCGGTGGCTGGCAAGGAGCGGCGCGGAGCATCTCCTGTTGACCAGCCGGCGGGGGCCGGATGCGCCCGGCGCGGCGGAGCTTACGCGGGAGCTCGAGGAGCTTGGCGCGAGCGTAAGCGTGGTGGCGTGCGACGTCGCCGACCGGGAGCGACTGGAGGAGGTGCTCGACTCGATTCCCCCCGAGCTCCCGCTCAGCGCGGTCTTTCACGCGGCGGGGGTCGCGGCGGACGAGGCGATCGACGCGCTGACGGTGGATCAGCTGGAGCGCGCAGTTGCGGGCAAGGCCCGCGGAGCCTGGCATCTGCACGAGCTGACGGAGGGGTTGGAGCTGGACGCGTTCGTGCTGTTCTCCTCGATCGCCGGCACGCTCGGCAGCGGCGGCCAGGGGGCGTATGCGGCGGGGAACGCGTTCCTCGACACGCTGGCGGAGCTCCGCCGTGGCCGAGGGTTGGTGGCGACGTCGGTGGCGTGGGGCGCGTGGGCCGGCGAGGGGCTGGCGGCGAGCGCGGGGGAGCTCCTGGAGCGGCGGGGCATTCGCGCGATGGCGCCGGGGGCCGCGGTGGGGGCGCTGCGGGATGCGCTGGCGGAGGGTGAGGGCTGCGTGGTGGTGGCCGATCTGGATTGGGATCGATATGCGCTGACGTACAGCTCGGCGCGGGCGCGTCCGCTGATCGGCGAGCTGGCGGAGGTGCAGCGGGCCCTGCGGGAGACCACGGGCGAGGGCACGGGCGAGGGCGTGGGCGGCGAGCTGGCGGCGCGTCTGGCGGGCCTGCCCGAGCGCGAGCGCGAGCCGGTGGTAGCGGGTATCGTGCGCGAGCACGCGGCGGCGGTGCTGGGGCACGCATCGTCGGCGGACGTGCCAGCGGGGCGTGCGTTCAAAGACCTGGGGTTCGACTCGCTGGCGGGGGTGCAGCTGGCGCGCCGGCTGCGCGTCGCGACGGGCCTGCGGCTGGCGGCGACGGCCGTGTTCGATCATCCCACCCCGGTCGCGCTGGCGCGGTATCTGCTCGACGAGCTCGCCGGCGAGCGGGCCGCTGTGAGGGTCGCGACGCCCGCCGCAGGTGACCTCGGCGAGCCGATCGCGATCGTGGGGGTCGGCTGCAGATTTCCCGGGCCGGTGGAGCGTGTGAGCGGCCACTCTGCCCCCACCCTGCGCTCAGCCGAGGAGCTGTGGGAGCTGCTCGCCGCGGGCGGCGATGCGATCGGCGGGTTCCCGCGGGACCGGGGTTGGGATTTGGAGGGGTTGTATGACCCCGACCCGGATCATCCCGGCACCACCTACACCCGCCAGGGCGGGTTTCTCTACGACGCGGGGGAGTTCGACGCGGCGTTCTTCGGGATCGGCCCGCGTGAGGCGCTGGCGATGGATCCCCAGCAACGGCTGCTGCTGGAGGTGTGTTGGGAGGCTTTGGAGGATGCCGGGGTCGACCCATCCTCGTTGCGGGAGACTCAGACGGGCGTGTTCGCCGGTGTCGGCGCCAGCGGCTACACGGTGGGGGCCGCCGCCGAGGATGGGCTCGACGGCTACCGGCTGACCGGTGGCCTTGGCAGCGTTGTCTCGGGCAGGGTGGCGTACACGCTGGGGTTGGAGGGGCCGGCGGTGTCGGTCGACACGGCCTGCTCGTCCTCGCTTGTGGCCCTGCATCTGGCGAGCAGCGCGCTGCGTCAAGGGGAGTGCACGTTGGCGCTGGCGGGTGGCGTCGCGGTGATGGCTCGGCCCGATGCCTTCGTCGAGTTCAGCCGTCAGCGCGGCCTTGCGCCCGACGGCCGCTGCAAGTCCTTCGGCGACGCCGCGGATGGGACGGGCTGGAGCGAGGGCGCCGGTGTGCTTCTCCTGGAGCGCCTCGTCGACGCGCGGCGCAACGGCCACGAGGTGCTGGCGGTGGTGCGCGGCAGCGCGGTCAACCAGGATGGGGCGAGCAATGGGTTGACGGCCCCGAATGGGCCCTCCCAGCAGCGCGTGATCATGCAGGCGCTCGCAAACGCGGGGCTGGCCCCCGCGGAGGTGGATGCGGTCGAGGCGCACGGGACGGGCACGACGCTCGGCGATCCGATCGAGGCGCAGGCGCTGCTGGGCACCTACGGCCAGGGCCGTCCGCGGGATGCGCCGCTGTGGCTGGGGTCGGTGAAGTCCAACATCGGTCACGCGGCGGCGGCGGCGGGGGTGGCGGGCGTGATCAAGATGGTGATGGCGCTGCGCCACGGGCTGCTGCCGCGGACGCTGCATGCCGAGCGGCCGAGCAGCCAGGTTGACTGGTCTTCCGGCGCGGTGGAGCTGCTCACCCGGGAGCGCTCATGGCCGCCGAACGGCAGGCCGCGCCGGGCCGGGATCTCCTCGTTCGGTGTGAGCGGCACGAACGCGCACGTGATCATCGAGGAGGCGCCGCCGGATGGCGTGCCCGCGTCCCAGCCCCGGCCTCCCTCCCGGCAACGACCTTCGATCGGCGTGCTGCCCTGGGTTGTGTCGGGCCGCGGCGGCGCGCTGCGGGCCCAGGCCACGCGACTGCAGCGGCTCCTGGCTGCCACCGACCTGGACGCGGCCGATGTGGCGCTCTCGCTCGCGGCACGGGCGGCGCTCGAGGAGCGGGCGGTGGTGCTCGGCGAAGACCGCGAGCAGCTGTGCGAGGGGCTGGTGGCGCTCGCCGACGGCAAGCTGGCGGGCAACGTGGTGATGGGGACCCCATCCACCGGCGCGCAGGACGGCCGGACGGCGTTCATGTTCACCGGTCAGGGCGCGCAGCGGGCCGGTATGGGCAGGGAGCTGTATGAGACGTTCCCGGTGTTCCGCGAGGCGTTCGACGAGGCGTGCGCTCTGCTCGATCTTCACCTCGAGCGCTCGCTGCGCGAGGTCGTGTTCGACGCGGCCGTGCCCGCCGTGGAGCCCACCGGCGCCGGCGCCCGCCCGCTGGACGGCACGGCACTCGCGCAGCCGGCGCTGTTCGCGCTGGAGGTCGCGCTGTACCGCCTGCTCGAGGCATGGGGTGTGCGTCCGGACTTCCTGATCGGCCACTCGGTCGGCGAGCTGGCGGCGGCGCACGTGGCGGGCGTGTTCTCGCTGGAGGATGCCTGCAGGCTGGTGGCGGCGCGGGGCCGGTTGATGGGGGAGCTGCCGGAGGGCGGGGCGATGGCGGCGATCGCCGCCTCCGAGGAGGAGATGATCGAGTCGTTCGCGGCGCTGGATGGCTGGGAGCGCAGGGTGGCGCTGGCGGCGGTGAACGCTCCCCGCTCAGTCGTGGTCTCCGGCGATGAGGACGCGGTGAGCGAGCTGGTGGCGGTGTGGGAGGGGCGGGGCATCCGCACGAAGCGGCTGAATGTGTCACATGCGTTTCACTCGCCGCGGATCGAGGGGATGCTTGACGAGCTCGAGCGGGTCGCGGAGGGGGTCTCGTTCGGCGAGCCGCAGATCCCGTTGGTCTCGAACGTGTCGGGTGGGTTGGCCTCGAGAGAAGAGCTGTGCACCGCCGGGTACTGGCGGCGCCAGGTGCGCGAAACCGTGAGGTTCGCGGACGGAGTCGCGTGGCTCGAGGCGGAGGGCGTGAGCAGCTTCATCGAGCTCGGCCCGGATGGCCCGCTGAGCGCGATGGTCGGGGAGTGCCTCGATGCCGGGCGGGACGATGCCGGGCGGGACGATGCCGCCCGGGACGACGGCGAGCAGTCAGAGGGGCGGGTCGCGGAGGATGGTGGGCGGGACGGTGGATCGCCGGCGGGCGGCTCACCCGCCACCGCCACCGCTGCGGCAGTGGCGCTGCTGCGCGCGGGTCAGACCGAACAGCGTGCCCTGCTGGCGGCGGTGGGCCGGGCGTGGACGCAAGGTGTGAGAGTGGATTGGGGTGCTCTGCTGGAGGGCTCGGGCGCCCGGCGCGTGAGGTTGCCCGCGTACGCGTTCCAGCGCACGCGCTACTGGGCCGAGCCCGCGCAGGCTGCAGGCGACGCCGCGGCGGCCGGGCAGGAGCGGGCGGGGCACCCCCTGTTGAGCGCTGCGGTGGAGCAGGCGGATGGCGAAGGCTGGCTGTTCACCGGCCGGCTGTCGCTGCGATCGCAGCCGTGGATGGCCGATCACACCGTGTTCGGCTCGGTGTTGCTGCCGGGCACGGCGTTCCTGGATCTCGCGCTGCACGCTGGTGCACGGGTCGGTTGCGGGGTTGTGCGGGAGCTGGTGCTCGAGGCGCCGCTGGCGGTGGGCGAGCGCGATTTGGTGCGGATCCAGCTCACCGTGAGCGAGCCGCAGGAGTCGGGTGAGAGGTCGATCGCGATCTACTCGCGCCCCGAACGCGTGACGCGCGGCGAGGGCGACCCGCAGCCGGCGGGCGCGCCGTGGACGCGCCATGCCCGCGGAGCTCTCGCCGCGAGCGATGGCGACGCGGTGCAGGAGGCGCGGGCGCATGCGGGAGCGGTGGCTGAGCTGGGCGAGCGGATGTGGCCTCCACCGGGTGCGGTCGAGGTCGAGATCGATGGCCTGTACGAGGGGCTGGCGGCGGCGGGTCTGAGTTACGGCCCGGTATTTCAGGGCCTGAGGGCGGCGTGGCGGCGGGGGGAGGAGGTGTTCGCGGAGGTCGCGCTGCCGGGAGGCCGGCGGGAGGCCGGCGCCTTCGGCGTGCACCCCGCGCTGCTCGACGCGGCCCTTCACGCGATCGCGATGACCGCGGCAGGCGACGGTCACGGCGAGGGCGCACGCGTGCCCTTCTCCTGGGGAGGAGTGAGCCTGCACGCGGTGGGCGCGTCGCTGCTGAGGGTGCGTCTGACGCGCGCGGGAGACCGTGGATTCGCGCTTACGCTCGCCGACGAGCACGGCCGGCCGGTGGCGTCAGTGGACTCGCTGACGCTGCGGGCCCCCGCCCCCGCGGCGCTCGAAGGGAGCCCCGGGGATTCGCTGTATGGCGTCGAGTGGGTGGCGGTCGAGCTGCGCGAGGAGAAAAACGTCGATCGGGATGGGTTGGGTCGCGTGCTGGATTGTCGCGGTGGCGAGACGAACGTGGTGGAGGATGCGCTCGAGCGTGTGGGGGAAAGCTTGTCGGCGATCCAGGGCGAGCTCGCCGATGACCCGTCCGTCGCGCGCCGGCTGGTGGTGGTGACGCGGGGCGCGGTGGGCGTCGGCGGCGAAGGCGTGGCGGACCCGGCCGGCGGTGGCGTGTGGGGGTTGGTCCGGGCCGCGCAGGCCGAGCACCCGGGGCGGTTTGTGCTGGTTGACGTGGATGGCGAGGGGCCCGCACTGGATGCGATCGCGGGCGCGGCACGGTTGGACGAGCCACAGGTCGCGGTGCGCGCCGGTGAGCTGTTCGTGCCGCGAGTGGTGCGCGTGGGCGGCGGCGCGGGCGGTCGGCTGGCGGTCGGCAGGGGCGCTGCGGTGGGTCTCGACGGGCAGGCGCAGACGGGCGCCGGGGGCGGCTGGCGGCTGGGCGTTACCGGCGGTGGCGGCGTGCTGGAGGACCTGCGCGTGGTGGCGGACGCCGGAGCCGGGGGAGGGGCGCTGGAGGCCGGCCAGGTGCGCGTGGGGGTGCGCGCGGCGGGTTTGAACTTCCGCGATGTGCTGGTGACGCTCGGGATGTATCCGGGTGGCGGCTCGGTCGGCAGCGAGGGCGCGGGGGTGGTGCTGGGAGTCGGCCCCGGCGTGGAGGGCTTCGAGGTGGGGGATCGCGTGATGGGCCTGCTCGACGGCGCGTTCGGATCGGTCGCGGCGATCGATCGGCGGCTACTGGTGCCGGTGCCGAAGGGGTGGTCGTTCGCGCGCGCGGCGTCGGTGCCGATCGTGTTCATGACGGCCTACTACGCGCTGGTGGACCTTGCGCATGCCAAGCGGGGCGAGCGCGTGCTGGTGCACGCGGCGGCAGGCGGCGTGGGGATCGCGGCGGTGCGGCTCGCGCAACATCTGGGCCTCGAGGTGTTTGCGACCGCGAGCGAGGCCAAGTGGGGCGTACTCGAAGGGATCGGGTTGGACCGCGAGCACATCGCCTCCTCGCGCGACCTCGAGTTCGGCGAGCGGTTTGCGGGCGCCGGTATCGGCATCGTGTTGAACTCGCTGGCGGGTGAGTACATCGATGCGTCGCTGGGTCTGCTGGGCGAGACTGGTCGCTTCGTGGAGATGGGCAAGACCGACATCCGCGACGCCGAGGAGATCGCGGCTGTGTTCGCGGGTGTGCGCTACCAGGCGTTCGATTTGATGGAGGCGGGCCCGGATCGCATCCAGGGGATGCTGCGGGAGCTGGTGGCGTTGTTTGAGGCGGGTGCGCTGGAGGGGCTGCCGGTGCGGGTGTGGGATGCCGGTGAGGCGGTCGACGCGTTGCGTTTCATAAGTCAGGCGCGGCACGTCGGCAAGAACGTGCTGCGGATTCCCGCGCCGCGGCTGGGCGGTGACGGGACGGTGCTGGTGACGGGTGGCACGGGTGGCCTGGGTGCACTGGTGGCAAGGCATCTGGTGGAGCGCCACGGTGTGCGCCGCCTGCTGCTGGCGAGCCGCCGGGGCCCGGATGCGGAGGGCGCCGGCGAGCTGGTGGGGGAGCTCGAGGCGCTCGGGGCGAGCGTGCACGTGGCGGCGTGCGATGTCGCCGAGCGCCAGCAGGTGGAGCGGCTGTTGAAGGGAGTCGACGCCGAGTGCCCGTTGAGCGCTGTGATCCACGCGGCCGGCGTGCTCGACGATGGCATGCTCGACGGTCTCACCAAGGAGCGGCTCCGCGGGGTGTTGGCGCCGAAGGTCGCGGGCGCGTGGCATCTGCACGATTTGACGAAGAGCCTCGATCTGCGCGAGTTCGTGCTTTTCTCCTCGATGGCGGGAACGGTCGGCAGCGCGGGGCAGTCGGCGTATGCGGCTGCCAACGCCTCGCTCGATGCGCTTGCCTCGCACCGTCGTGCGTTGGGGCTGCCAGCGACGTCGCTGGCATGGGGCCCGTGGGCGCAAGCGGGGATGGCGGAGCGGCTGAGCGAGCGCGACCGCGAGCGGATGGCGCGCGCGGGGGTCAAAGCGCTCTCACCGGAGCAGGGCCTCGCGCTGTTCGATGCCGCGTTGGAGCTCGACCGCTGCGCGCTGCTGCCCGTCGCCTTCGACCTCGGCGCGCTGCGCAACGCCGCGCGCGAGCAGCGCCTGCCGCAGCTGCTGGGCGAGTTGGTGCAGGCTCCCTCTACGCGCCGCGCGGGGCCGGCGCGTGGGCGCGGCTCGCTTGCGCGCAGGCTCGCCGCAGTGGCGCCGGAGGAGCGTGAGCGCAATGTGCTCGAGCTGGTGCGCGAGCATGCCGCGGCGGTGCTCGGCCACTCCTCGGCGCAGGCCGTCGCCCCCGAGCAGGCGTTCAAAGATCTCGGCTTCGACTCGCTCGCGGCGGTCGAGCTGCGCAATCGGCTGGCGGCGGAGTGCGGCCTGCGGCTGACGGCGACGCTGGTGTTCGACCACCCCACCCCCGCCGCGCTGGCGAGGTTTCTGATCGCCGAGGCGCTCGACGAGCAGGGAGCGGTGCGGCTGCCGGCGCGCGCGGCCGCGACCGGCGAGCCGGTGGCGATCGTGGGGATGAGCTGCAGATATCCGGGGCCGGCGGGCACCGGATCCGTGCGCTCGCCCGAGCAGCTGTGGGAGCTGCTCGCCTCAGGCGGCGACGCGATCGGCGGCTTCCCCGAGGATCGCGGCTGGGACCTGGGGTCGCTGTACGACCCCGACGCCGAACGTGCGGGCAGCAGCTACGTGCTCGAAGGCGGCTTCCTGGACGGCGCCGACGAGTTCGACGCGGAGTTCTTCGGCGTCAGCCCGCGCGAGGCGCTGGCGATGGACCCCCAGCAGCGGCTGCTGCTGGAGCTCTGCTGGGAGGCGATCGAGCGCGCCGGGATCGACCCGGCCGCGCTGCGCGGCAGCGACACCGGCGTGTTCGCTGGCATCGGCGCGAGCGGCTACGGATTGGGAGCCCCACTCACCACTCACGGCGGCGAGGAGCTCGAGGGCTTCCTCTTGACCGGCAGCATCGCGAGCGTCGCCTCCGGCCGCGTGGCGTACACCTTCGGCCTGGAGGGCCCGGCGGTGTCGATCGATACGGCCTGCTCCTCCTCGCTGGTGGCGCTGCACTTCGCCGCCAACGCGCTGCGCCAGGGCGAATGCTCGCTGGCGCTCGCCGGTGGCGTGAGCGTGATGGCGACGCCGGGCCTGTTCACGGAGTTCAGCCGCCAGCGCGGCCTCGCGCCCGACGGGCGCTGCAAGTCGTTCGCCGACGCGGCGGATGGCACGGGCTGGAGCGAGGGCGTCGGCGTGCTGCTGCTCGAGCGCCTCTCCGACGCGCGCCGCCACGGCCACCGGGTGCTCGGCGTGCTGCGGGGCAGCGCGGTCAACCAGGATGGCGCGAGCAATGGCCTGACCGCGCCCAACGGGCCCTCCCAGCAGCGGGTGATCATGCAGGCGCTCGCCAACGCCGGGCTCACGCCCGGGGAGGTGGACGCGGTCGAGGCGCACGGCACCGGCACCGCGCTCGGCGACCCGATCGAGGCGCAGGCGCTGCTCGCGACCTACGGCCGCG
>JBEKYV010000114.1:0-8939 GCA_049510515.1 Solirubrobacteraceae bacterium
GGCGAATGGGTGGATTGCAGCAAGGCAATAATGGACGTAGGATGCCTGAGCCACAGGATGCGCCGCGGCAAACGCCTCCGACCCCATTTCGTTGATCAGGCGCGCCATTTCGGGGGGCGTGGACTCCACAGGGGCGTACGGATGAATCGAATCGTCTCCCAACCGCACGTGGTTTGGATCGGGCTTGTACCTGCCGCGAGGCAGGGGTCGCTCCTGCGGCCCAACCAGGGTTTGCACGGTGTATGTGTCCTGAGGGCGAGTGAGCACCTCGTGCAGGTGTCGAATCCAGACCTCCGTCACTGGTCGAGAATCGGTCACAACATCCATGACTAGCTCATATGCCTCCAGCTGCGCTTCGAAATACGAGCGCGCATCGGGCTCGCGTGCGTCGACCGTCGCCTGCCAGGTGGCCGCTTGAGTCGCGACCGTCATCGTCAAGCCGCGATCGGTCTTGTACAGGCCCTCGATGGCACCGGTATCGAAAGCCGCGACCCGCACCGCCGTACGCACAGCGAACTCCAAAACATCATTTGAGAGCGCGCTCGCCTTCAGCGAGTCAAGCTCCGATCTGGCACGATCCCAAAGCTCGGGCCGAGGAATCTCCTGCGGCCACTCGACAAAGGAAGGGATCGGCTCGTACGTCGCGTCGACGGCGGCAAGCTCTTCCGCAGAGAGGGGGTCGTTGGCTCCCACCCGCCCATCTTAGGCTGCTTGACCCCCCAAGACCCGGACGTGGCTTCGGAGCCGGGTCGCGAGGTTTCGCTCTACGAGAGCGCCGTCTACCACGAGTAGGCCGGCGAGCCCACATAGCCAGGCTCCTCCGACGAGCTCGCCAAAGCGCGGTCTGGCCTGCGCTACGGAATCATGTAGCGAGCAGGTCGACGATGAAAACCAGCGTCGAGTTTGGCGCGATCACCGGCGGACTTCCTCTGCGGCCATAAGCAAGCGCGGCCGGGATGATCAATTCGCGTCGCCCTCCCACGCGCATACCCACAAGGCCCCGTTCCCAGCCCTTGATAACTTCACCTCGCCCGATGGTGAACGTGAATAGTTCGCCGTCTTCCCACGAGCTATTGAAAACCTTGCCGTCGCTGTACAAAGCACCGACGTAGTTGACCGTCAGCTTACGTCCGTCCTTGGCCTTGCGGCCCGTGCCTTTGATGATGTTCCTGATCACCAGCCGCTTCGGGGCAGGGCCCTTGTGGCGTTTGATCCTGGGCGGTTTGGAGAGCGGTCCATGGCTTGGCGTCCTGACCGACCCGCGAGCCGCCACGGGCGCCGCCAGCGCGCAGAGCAGAGCCGGCAGTCCGAAAAGCAGCAGCACGGCGCGTCGGCGCAAGGCTCGCAAACGACTGCCCCGCTGGCTCTCCCTTGCGTGCACCGGAGGAAGGATACAAAGCTCAGGGCGAGCAAAGGGAGCGGGGACCGCCGCTTGCTTCAAGCCTCTTTCACGTCAGCCAAGGGCTCACGGGCGCTGCGGAGTCCAGCCACCGACCGCTGGGGATGGCGCGATGCCGCTAGCCAGACGTGGGTCGGGTACCGGGGCACCGGCGTGGGTGTGCAGCGGGATCACCCCCGCCCATGCGGGGAGGGCGTAATCATCCTCGTCGTCGAGAGGCGGCCCAGTGCGGATCTTCGCCGAGACCTCGTCGAGGGGAAGAGCGAGCACGTGAATGGCCTTCAGCTCCTTGACGGTGGGCGGTCGGATCTCCTGCCAGCGTCCTGGAACGAGGCGTTCGGTGAAAGCCTGCATCGCCTTCATGCGCAGATCGAGATCCTCAACTGGCCGAGTGCTGCCAAACACGACGACCGAGCGGTAGTTGACGGAGTGATGCGCTGCCGAGCGGGCGAGCACCACCCCGTCGAGCAGTGTCACCGTCAGGCAGGCCGGCGCCCCGGCGCGCAGCGCGCGAATCGTGCGGCTGGCGGCGGAGCCATGGACGTACACCTCATCGCCGACGCGTGCGTGCAGCGTGGGGATCACGAACGGCTGGCCGTCGTGCGTCCAACCGAGGTGCGCCACCATCGCCTCGTCGAGGATCGCGTCGATCGCCTCGCGGTCGTAGCGGCCACGGGTGGGCTTACGACGGAGCTTCGTGCGTGGAGAAGGGACGACTGGCACGTCCGCACACGTTAAGCCAATCTTGGCTCCCCGCATAGGACCAAGCAGATGCCAGAATCCAGGGCCAATGGATCTGCACCTCGATCTGGCGAGCGCCCCCGGGAGATCGCTGCGCGCGCGGGTCGAGCACGCGCTGCGCGAGGCCGTGTGCGGTGGGCGCTTGTATCCCGGCACACGTCTGCCCTCCACGCGAGCCCTATGTGCAGAGCTCGGCGTGTCGCGAGGCGTGGTGGTGGACGCCTATGCACAGCTGGCCGCCGAGGGCTATCTGCAGACGCGCCGCGGGGGTGGAACGACGGTTGCCACGACGCTCACACGCGAGCGCACCTCACAACCCGAAGTCAGATCGCCGCCGACGGTCCGCCACGACATGAATCCCTTCCGTCCCGCGCTGAGCGGCTTCCCGAGAGCGGCGTGGTCCTCGGCTTACACGCGGGTACTGCGCGAGCTGCCCGACGAGCGCCTGGCCTACCCCGACCCCGCCGGCGCTCCCGAGCTGAGGGCCACGCTCGCCGCTCACCTTGGCCGGGTGAGGGGGGTGCGCGCCGACCCCACTCAGATGGTGGTGACAAACGGGCTGCGCCAGGGCATCGAGCTGTTGTGGTCGGCCCTCGCGGCCGGCGGCATCCGACGGGTCGCCGTCGAGGACCCCGGCTGGCATGGCATACGCCAGACGGCTACAGCCGCCGGGCTCGAGCTTGTGCCGCTCCCGGTTGACGACGACGGGCTGATCGTCGAGCGCCTCGATCGGGAGAGTGTCGACGCGGTGGCGGTGGCGCCCGCGCACCAGTACCCCACCGGCGCGGTTCTCTCACCAACACGTCGTGCCGCGCTCGTGACGTGGGCACAAACGCGGGATGCGCTGATCGTGGAGGACGACTACGACGCCGAGTACCGTTACGACCGCCAGCCGATCGGCTCGTTGCAGGGCCTCGAACCCCGTCGCGTCGTCTACGGCGGCTCCACGAGCAAGACCCTCGCCCCGGCGGTGCGCCTCGGCTGGCTGGCCCTCCCGGAGCATCTCGTAGAGCCGATCGCCGCCCTCCAGCTTCTGCGCGGCGGGATGCCAGCACCACTCGAGCAGCTCGCGCTGGCCGACCTGATCGAGCGCGGCGAGCTCGACCGCCACCTGCGTCGCCAACGCCGGTCATATCGCCACCAACGCGACGCGCTGCTGGCGGCGCTTGCCAGCCAGCTGCCCGAGGTGAGCGTCCACGGCGCCGCCGCCGGCCTGTACGCCGTGCTGCACCTCCCCGAGGATCTCGACGAGGAGGCCGTGCTCGCGGCCGCACGGTCGAGAGGCATCGCCCTGGAGGGACTCGCCGCCGACGCTCCCGCACTCGTCGTCGGCTACGCCAACCTCACCGATGCCGCCGTCGAACCTGCGGTAGCCGCGCTCGCGGCGAGCATCACGCAGGCCGCCACGGAAGCTGCGCGGAGCCCATCCGGCTCAGCGCCGGCCGCCCGTTGATGAGTGAATAAGGTGGACCACACATGAGTCTCACGCGCCTGGCCCGCGGCGCACGCATCGTGATCTGCGGCGCGGTCTCCCAGTACAACACCATCGAGGGAATGCGCGGGCCGGCGAACTACATGGCGCTGTTGGTCGCGCGAGCGTCGATGACGGGCATGGTCGTATTCGACTACGCCGCGCGCTACGGGCAGGCGGCAGCGGAGATTGTCGGATGGATGCGCGAAGGCCGACTGGTCTCACGCGAGGACGTCGTCGAGGGCGGCGTGAGCGCCTTCCCCGAGACACTGCTCAAGCTGTTCAGAGGCGAGAACATCGGCAAGCTCGTGCTGCGCGTCGGATCTGACTGAAATACGGCCCCGGCTCCACCGTTCGCGGACGAGTCCCCAACCGGGTACCGTGGCGGTGCCATGCGCACTCCCGATCCCCAACGGCTTGGCGGGCTTGGCTGGGCACAGCGCACCGCGGGTCGCCTGACATCCCGTGAGCGGGGCAGGCTGCTCGCCGCGATCGCACTCGGTCAGTGGGAGAACGTGATCGGTCGCGCGAAGCTGGCGCTCGGACGGCTCCCGCCGGGTGCCGCAAACGTCGATCTCGACACGTTCGCGGTGCCGGATTCGCGGTTTGCCCGAGAGGCCGAGCAGGCGTGCGCCGAGCTGCCGGCGGCGCTCGTGGGGCACTCCTACCGGACGTGGCTGTTCGGGCGCGCACTCGCCGCCCTCGACCGCCGGGAGCTCGATGTCGAGCTGTTCTACTGCGGCTCGCTCCTGCACGACCACGGCATCGCCCAGCCCACCCAAGGCCGCGACTTCACGCTCGCAAGCGCCGACCGAACGCTCGCCTGTGCGACCACGGCCGGCGTCAGCGACGAGCGTGCGCAGACTCTGGCGGATGCCATCTGCGTACACACCACACCCGGCGTCGCCGTCGAGCGCGACGGAGCGCTCGGCTGCTACCTGCAATGGGGCGCGATGGTCGACGGCGCCGGACTGCGCATCTGGGACGTGGCGCCTGGGAACGTGACGGAGATCCTGCGCCGCTATCCGCGCATGGACTTCAAGCAGCAGCTCGTCGCGATGATCCGTGCCGAGGCCGCCGCGCTGCCACAGGGACGATTTGGTCTCCTGATGCGATGCGGCATGCCGCTGGCGGTGCGTATGGCGCCGTTTGAGAGCTGAGCGTCACTCAGGCTCCAAAAGCCTGCGGGTGGCAGCGGCGACATCGCGTTCTAGCCAGGAAGGCAGCGTCCCCCCGTCGCGCATGTAGCGGCGGATGGTCGCGTTGGGCAAATCGACGACGGCGCGGGTAACACCGTCCAGTGCATGCGCGTCGCTCCGCCCTCGCAACGCTTTTGTCAACGCCGCGATGGCCGTCTGGAGCGGTGCATTGATCGCTTCCAGGCGCGCACGGAACAGGTCGTCGGGAGCGGCGTCGAGTAGGTCGTCGCGGCGCAGTGTCAGCAGCAGGCGCGCGTCCTCGGGCTGCTCTCGGGCGAAGTTGATCTGCGTGCCTGCCATCGCCACGGCAGCCTCCAGCGGGTCGGGGTGTGCCGCCGCCACCAGCGCACGGCGCTGGAAGCCCTCCAGCGCCCGCAGCCAGGCTGCCGCGAGCACTCCGTCGCGACTGCCGAAGCGGTGGTAAAGGGTTCCTACGGGCGCGCCGCTCTCACGCGCGATCGCCGCGACCGAGGCAGCTCGCGGCCCCTCGCGCAGGACAAGGGTCCGCGCGGCATCGAGGATGCGATCGGTGTCGTGCTTTTGCGGCGGCGCCATTGATGTAGTATGATCACTCTATATGGAGCAGTTGCCCTACATTGATGAGCATTCCATAACCATCGATGTCACGCGCGAGCGCGTGTGGAGCGTCCTGGCACAGGCGCTGCGCAGGCATTTCGGCGGAAGCGCGTCCGCGCCGCTGACGCGTCTGCTGGGGGTCGCCCCAGCCGAGGCACGCGGCAACTGGCGCGAAACGGTCCACACCGGGGACACACTGCCCGGCTTTGCCGTGGCGGAGACCCGCCCCCCGGAGCGCCTGGAGCTGCGCGGCCGGCACCGGTTTTCCAGCTACACGCTGATATTCGAGCTGGACGCGATCGGCGCCGCGCGCTGCACCCTGCGCGCCCAAACGTGGGCGGAGTTCCCAGGCCCCGTCGGCCGCGTCTACCGCGCCTTCGTGATCGGCAGCGGCGGGCATCGACTGATCCTCAAGCGCCTGCTGCGCAACGTCGCCCGACACGCATGACCGCGGTTTCGAGTTGGGGCGCCACCGCGCAGGAGCGCGCGATGCCGATGGCATGCGATCGCCTTCTCGCCGGCACCCGGGTGCACCGTGCCACAACGGTCGACGCCCCAGCTTCCATGGTGTTCCGCTGGCTCTGCCAGCTCAGGCTCGCCCCCTACAGCTACGACCTCGTTGACAACCTCGGGCGCAGAAGCCCGCGCGAGCTTGTCCCCGGTGTCGAGCGCCTCGCGGTCGGGCAACGTTTCATGGTGATCTTCTCGCTGGCGTCTTTCGCCTACGACGAGCACATCACGCTGCGCAGCCACCGCGTGGCGGTGACTTACGCCGTGCTCTGCGGCGAGGGCCCCACGCGCCTGGTCGCACGCGTTGTCTTCGATCCACCTGGAGGTCGCCTCGGGGCGGCGTTGATCGGTCAACCGCTCGCGCTCGGCGACCTGATTATGATGCGTAAGCAGCTGTTGACGCTCAAGGCGCTCGCTGAGCGCGATGGCACAGCACAATCCGCTCAGCCACGCTGATGGAACATCGATCTTGAGTTTCTTCCTGCCTTGGTCGGCAGAGCAAGGGCTGCGTCGATCACTCGTTGCGGGGCGTCCCACATGAGCATGTGGCCACACTCGGCCCACGTCTCCACGGTCGCGTGCGCCGGGAGCTGGTCGGTGTGGTGCGAGGTTCGCCGGCGGGCGATCCGATCCTGCTCACCCCATACGACGAGTACGGGGATATCGCTGGGGATCTGCTGACCGCCCATAAACCGCAGTCGGCGGGTTTGCCTGAAGTGTTCGGGGAAGTGTTTGGACGTGAGCACGGTTGTGACCATCGCCACGGCCTCATCGGCTGGGACGCTCGCGGGCTGCGCGGAGATCTGTCGTAGCGAGATGCCCCGTCCTACTCGGGTGTGCAGTGGTCTGGTCGCCGCCCTCTGGCCGAGGATCTGGCCAACGCGCCAGTTGATCGCAAGGATCGCGTCGGTGATCAGCGGAGAATGCTTTTGCCACAGGCCCGCAGGTGTGAGCGCCAGGACGGCAGTGGCGCGCCCGAGCTTGGCGAGCTCGAGAGCTGTCCATCCTCCGCATGAATGACCGACGACGGAGACATGCTCCAGTTGGAGATCGTCCAGGAGAGCGGCCACCTCTACTGCCCACTCCGGTGGCGTGAAGGAGTTGGGTGGCGACTGCCCATGCGCCGGTAGATCGACGCTGAAAACCTCCCGCTCACTGGAGAGGCGAGGCAGCAGTGGCTTCCATATGCTGCGGGAGCTGTTGGTTCCGTGGAGGAGCACGAGTGGCGCTCCGGAGCCCTCCCGATCGAACGCAAGCATGTAAACACCTGTATACCGCATGCCTGGAGAATCCGTCAAGAACCGCCTGTTGGAGGCAGCCATCGCCTGCCTGCAGCGCCAGGGCTACGCGGCAACGACAGCGCGAGACATCGCCGCCGAGGCCGGCGCCAACCTCCGCTCGATCGGCTACCACTATGGCTCCACCCGCGGTCTTCTGCTCGCTGCGGTCTCGGCCAACTGGCGACGCTGGCTGGCGCCGCTGGTCGCCGCCGCGAGCAGCGATGCTCCCCCGCCAGAGGAGCGCCTGGTAGAGGGCCTGGCCCTGTTCAGCGCCGCCCTCGCAGAGAACGCGCCGATGGTGCACGCGTGGCTTGAAGCCGTGACCCTCGCCCCCCGCGACGTCGAGCTCCGGGCGACACTCGCCGCAAATCAACAGGAGTTCCGCGTGGCGCTCGCCGCGAATCTAGCCGCGGCCGGCCAGCCGGATGCCGACACGCGGGCGGAGGCGATCATCACGGTATGCGATGGGCTGATTGTCCACTTCCTGCTCTACGGAGACGCACGCCGCCCCCGGGACGTCGCGCGCGAAGCAGCAGCCGCGCTCTCACGGCTCGGTGAGTAGTTGTACGGTCGAACGGGAGCGGCGGACCCTCCTCGACTGTATTCACGTGCGCCCGTGACGGCCTGAGAGACTACGGGGGAAATGGCACCAGCAGACCGTCGCAACGCCGCAGCCGAGGATCTCGCGCATGCCGGCGGGCGCAACGCCGAGGTTGAGATCGTGGAGTACAACCCCGCCTGGCCGGCTGCCTATCAGGCCGAGCGTGAGCGGCTTGCGCCACTGCTGCCCCCCGGAGTGCAGTTGCACCACTTCGGGTCCACCGCCGTGCCGGGTTTGGCGGCCAAGCCGGTGATCGACATGATCGTGCTCGTGGACAACCTCGACACCCCGATCGTGGCGCTGGTGGAGCGCGGCGGCTATCAGTACCCGCCGGCTTTCAACGCAACGCTCATCCATCGGCGCTTTCTGTGCTACCCGACGGCCGCCCACCGCACCCACCACCTGCACCTCGTGGACGAGCCGGGAGAGCTCGAACGCCGTCTGCACTTTCGCGACCGCCTGCGTGCCGACCCCGTGCTTGCAGGTGAATACGTGGCGCTGAAGCGGGCGCTCGCGGAGCGCTACTCCGATGACCGCGAGACCTACACCGAGGCCAAGAGTGAGTTCGTCAAGCGGTACACGCCTGACGGCGCCTGCCAATGAGCAGCGGTGTCCTTCCAATGCTGACCCCGAGGCAACTCAAGGTGTCGCGCGTGAGACGCTAACCCTGTGGCCATGCGCCAGTGCCCGACCGCTATGGAGATTAGGGCGCATCGAGCCGCTCGCGTTCGAGCCGGTGGCGGGTCGCTGTGTGGCTCATCGGGTGTGCGCTGCCCCCGCGCGACCCGTTGCTCGTTTCAGTGACGCTGTCGGTAGCGATGAGCGCGTGGGGGCGTCGTGTGGTGCTCGCGCCTGCGAGAGTTCGTCGGCGCCCGTTGCTGGGCGGTGCCGCCGGACGAGATGATTGCGAGCCTGCCGCGACCGTGACGGGGCTGGGCCGGGATCGAACGCCCACACTGTCGCCGTCGCCATTGAGGTTACTGCAAAGGCTGCGATCGAGGGCGCCAGCGCTCGCCGTAGCAGCGCGTTGCGCCGGCCTGCCGAACGGTTGAACTGACGCGCTGTCTCGGTGGCTCGACCGCGTCCATCAGCCGGCCTCCAGCGCATCGCTACCAAACACCGCGTCCACCGCACATCTAAACGCCCGCCAGCTCGCCCGGCG
>JBEKYV010000115.1:0-8933 GCA_049510515.1 Solirubrobacteraceae bacterium
AGCAGCCCAGCGAGATGACGGGCCGCATGGGGGGTGCCGATCTCGCGCGGATGAAGCGCATGGGCATGGGCGCGCTCTCGGCGCGGGAGGGCCTCGAGCTGCTCGACGGCGCGCGGGAGGCCGGGCGCGCGCTGGTGGTCGCGACCCGTCTGAGCGGGGCGATGCTGCGCGCGCTGGCGAGCGCGGGATTGCTGCCGGGGCTGTTCGCGGGCCTGGTGAGTGTGCCGCCGCGCCGGGCGAGCGAGGGCGGCGGCATGGCGCGGCGCGTGGCGGAAGCGCCCGAGCGGGAGCGCGCGGGGGTGGTGCTCGAGGCGGTTCGCGCCCAGGTCGCGCTGGTGCTGGGATACGCCTCGCCGGAGGCGGTGGAGGTGGAGCGCCGCTTCCTGGAGCTCGGGTTTGACTCGCTGATGGCGCTGGAGCTGCGCAACCGGCTCGGTCTGGCGAGCGGGCTGCGCCTGCCGGCCACGGTTGTGTTCGATCGTCCGACCCCGGCCGGGCTGGCGGATTTCGTGTACGCGCAGCTTGCGCGCGCGGGAGGCAGCGGCGATGGCGGGGACCACGAGGCCGCGGCGGCCCTGAGCGCGGGGCCGCCGGCGGGGGGTGGGTCGCAGGACACGTTCGCCTCGCTCCTGCCGCGGGCCGTTGAGCTCGGCGAGGTCGATGAGCTGATGGCAACGGTGGCGAGCGTCGCGCGGTTCCGCCCGGCGTTCGACGCCCCCCTGGGACCCGACGAGGCGCAGCCGCCAATCCGGCTGTGCGAGGGCCCGATGGAGGCCTGCGTGATCTGCATGCCGTCACTGCTGGCGACCGGCGGCCCTCACCAATACGCGAGGCTCGCAAGAGCCTTCCGTGGAGTGTGCGAGGTGTCCGCCCTGCCGGTGCCGGGCTTCCTGGGAGGGGAGCGCGTGCCGGCGAGCTTCCAGGTGGTGGTCGAGACGCAGGCCGAGAGCGTGCGGCGGGCCGCCGGCGAGCGCCCGATCGTGCTGCTGGGACACTCCACCGGGGGAACGCTCGCGTATGCGGTGGCGGCGCACCTGGAGGCCGCCGGTGCTCACCCAGCCGGGGCCGCTCACCCAGCCGGGGCCGCTCACCCAGCCGGGGCCGCTCACCCAGCCGGGGCCGCTCACCCAGCCGCGGGCGCTCACCCAGCCGTGGGCGCCCAGCCGGGCGTCGGCACTCGGCCAGACGTGGGCGCCCAGCCGGCCGCGGTGGTGTTGATCGACACCTACTGGAGCGAGGCACTCGCCAGGATCACGACCCAGGCGATCGGCTGGATGCTCGAGCGCCAGGGCGCCGACGTGCCCGTGAGCGACGCCGCGCTGACGGCGATGATGGTGTACGGCCGCTTCCTGGCCGAGTGGCAGCCAATGGAGATCCTCGCCCCCACCCTGCTGGTGCGAGCCAGCGAACCGATGTTCGGCGCCATCGCCGGCGAGGAGTGGCGTACCTCGCTGAGCGTTCCGCACACCGCCGTGGAAGCGCCGGGCAATCACTTCACGATGATGGAGGAGCACGCCGACACGACGGCGCGGGCGGTTCGCGAGTGGCTGGCGAGCACGCTCGGGGAGTGAGCGCCACTCCCCGAGCCGGCGCCGTGAGCGCTACTCCCCCACCCAGCGCGGCGCCCGCTTCTCCGCGAAGGCGGACATCCCCTCGCGCAGGTCGCGCGAGGCGAACGAGGCGCGGCGCAGCTCGATCAGCTCCGCTTCGACCTCCTCGGGCAGCGCCCCCTCCGCGCGCAGCAGCTCCGCGATCACGCGCTTGTTGCCGGTCTGCGAGAGCGGTGCGTTGCCGGCCAGCTCCGCCGCCAGGGCGAGCGCCGCGGACTCGAGTTCCTCAGCCGGCGCGATCCGGTTGACAAGGCCCCACCGCAGCGCCTCCGCGGCGTCGATGTAGCTGCCGACCAGGAACAGCTCGCGCGTGCGTGCGGCGCCGATCGCATCGAGGAAGCGGCGCAACCCGGTGTGCGAGTAGACCAGCCCGAGCTTCGCCGGGGGCATCCCCAGTTTGATCTCCTCGGCCCCGATCCGCAGGTCGCAGGCCAGCGCCAGCTCAAGGCCGCCGCCGATCGTGTGCCCCGGCAGCGAGGCCAGTGTCGGGTAGGGAAACGCGGCCAGCGCCTCGATCGCGGCGGTGAAGGGGTGCGCGACCAAACGCTCGGCCTCTTCCTGAAAGCGAGTGTCGTCGGCGATCCCGCCGATCTCATAGCCGGCTGAGAAGAGCCCATGCGCCCCGGTCACGACCACGCAGCGGGCCTCCTGGCCGGCGGCCAGCTGGGAGAGCGTGGCGGTGATCGCGTCGAGGATCGGGTGGTCGAGCGCGTTGCGCTTGGCGGGGTTGGAGATCGTCAGCCGGAGGACGTGCTCCGCCGGTCTGTCGACCAGAAGCTTGCCGTCGGCCAGCTCGTGCGCGTCACGTGGGGGAGCGCTGGAGGGCATACGAGCAGAAGGCTAGCGGCTACGCTAGCGGGCACACCCGGACGGGCCGCATCCGGCCGTCTGCCCCACCGGCGGGGATGGCACTACTCCAGCACGACCAGGGCGTCGCCCTCGTTGACTGCCTGGCCCTCCTCGCAGAGGATCTGGGCGACCGTCCCCGCGTCCTCGGCCTCGACCGGCATCTCCATCTTCATCGACTCGAGGATCGCGACCGTGTCGCCCTCCTCGATCCGATCCCCGACCGCGCACTCGATCTTCCAAACGGTGCCGGTGATGTGGGCCTCTACCGATGCCACGTTAGCCCTCCCCATGAGATGTGTGCCGCCAAGATGCCGGGGAGAATAGCTGCCCGCCCGGGGCTCGGCACGTTGCGGGCTGTGGGCCGGGTACAGGCAAGCTGTACTAAATGGTACAGTACGCCTGAACTTTGGTCTAGTGAAAATGGACCGTAGGGTATGGTGAGCCTGTACCAATGATGCAGACGAACCCATTAGCTTCGAGGCGCCGGTTTGATTATGACGCTGCCGAATAGCCCGCGGGGTACGGCGGCAAATGTCGCGAGGGTAACGTCGCTGGTCGCTAAGCATGGACGCCCCGGCTCGGGCGCGCCGGCCCGCGGCTCACTCGAGGTGATGGATCCGGTTGCGTAGCGCGTCTTCGTCGCGGTGTTCGGCGAGCAGGTTGCTCAGCGCCTGCAGCCATTGCGGGATTGCGGCCTTGGTGCGTGGTAGCGTTGCGTCGAAGGTGAAGATCATGCCGTGGTGCTCCTCGCCCGCGGCTAGGAACTGGTCGTGGATGCTTTGGAAGTCTGCGACGTCGTTGGTGACGATCGCTCGTCGCTCGACTGCCATCAGCCGTACGATCTCGCGGTCGCCGCGGCTGGTGAGGTCGGGTCGGTCGTGCTTGATCGCGTGAACGTCGTGCCCCTCCGTGCGCATGTCGCGGGCGACGCGGGGGGAGATCATCTCGTCGAGCAGCAGCCTCACGCGAGCGCTCGGCGGCGGCGCTGCCAGCGCTCGCGCTCGCGCTGTGCGATCGCGCGGGAGCGCTCGATCCAGGCGTCGATCTCCGCCTCGTAATCGAGGTAGTAGCGCAGGCACGCCTCGACGTGCTCCGGTGGGATCTCCAGGTAGTCGGCGGCCTCCTCGACGGAGTTGCCGTTCTGGCGAATCGTCGTGACGATCTCCGCGATGTCGAGCCGCGTGCCGAGCAGCGCCGGCCTGCGTCCCGCCTCGCCGTCACGGAAGTACACGAGCGGGTGCTCGTCGTGGCGCAGACCCTCCTCGATGTAGCGCTCAACGAGGGCTGTTTGGGGGGAGTGGGTCTCGAGCGCGCGCCGCTTCAGGCGTGTCACCGTGCCGCGGTCGAAGCGGAAGGCGATGCTCTGCTTGGTGGTGGGCTCGGCCATGGTCCCGTCACAGTATAGCGCCGTATTGCTATGTAGTCCCCGAAGTAGAGCGTGACACATGATGATATGAGGTGGTGCCAGTGGCCGACCTGCAGGAGACAGACGGGGCGGTCAAGCCCGAACAGGATCACGCCGCTGCCCGGTGGCACACCGGGCCGTACGGCGACCCGCCGCGCGGGGTTGGGCTTCTCACGGCTCGGAGCGTGGCGTGATGGCCTCGACGTTCTGGGGCGCCTTTCGCGAGCCACGCTCTGTTGCTATCCTTTACCAATGGCCGTTGACGTAAAGAAAGCGAAGGGCGGGGGTAGGCGTAGTGCGGGCCGCTCGCGGGTCTCCGGCAAGCATCAGATCACGATTCCGATCGGCGCATTCGGTGAGGCTGGGTTGCGCGAGGGGGATGTCGTGCAGGTCAGCGCGCAGGGACCCGGGCGTGTCCTGGTCGCGCGCATGGATGACATCCTCGATGAGTATGCGGGCGCCCTGAGCACCGGTGGCGAGCTCGGCCGGACCGTCCGTGGGCTGCGCCGAGAGTGGGATTGATCCTGCTCGACTCGACCGTGATCGTCGGCTTCCTGGATGCCGATGATGCTCTGCACGAGGTCACGGTTGCCAGGTTGAGGGAGGTCGTGGGCACCCATCCGCTGGTTGCGTCGGTCATCAGCTACGCGGAGGTCATGACCGGCGTCTCGCTCGGGCATCACCCGCGGGGGAAGGTGGAGGGCTTCTTCGACGCCTTGATAACGGATCTCGTGCCGGTCGACATGCCTGTCGCGGGGCGCGCCGCGACGCTGCGAGGCAAGCGCAGGTCGCTGCCGATGCCCGACGCGCTGATCCTTGCCACGGCGGACCTCCACCCGGACGTCGATACGGTGCTCTGTGCCGATTGCGACTGGCCGAAGGTCACGGGGCTCAGTTGTAAGGTGGAGCTGTTGAAGGTCGATTAGCCAGGGGCCCGCCAACTGCCGAACAGGAGTCCGGCTGGCCACGACTGGGGGTGGATCGACCGTTTGGGTGTTGACAAGGGGGCCGGGTATGGTGTACGGTTGCCTGTGCGATGGTCAACTGTCAAGGGCTGGCGGTCGTGGACATAAGATCGGGTTGGGTAGGCGCGTTTCGCGGTTGACATCAAGCGCTCGCGGAGTGTATGTTGGGTAGAGGGATCTGGGTCGCAACTTGAGAGGGAGCTTGTTCAGCGTGTTTTCAAGAGGGAGAAACGTGACGGGAGTCGCAGCGCGTCAGCTGAAGGCTGATGCTAGATGCGCCAGCATGGCGCTGTCGCATCTCTCTCTCTCTCTCTCTCTCTTCGTCTCGGGCACTCGAAGCACAGGCTGGTAGTCGTCTAGCTTCGAGGCGCCGTTTTGACCCGCTGTGCGGGGTTGGGCACAGCACGCCTTGGGGCGTGGCGTGATGGCCTCTCGGGCGACCACGGGGGTGGCGCGGCGGCCGGAGCCGATCGGTGCGCGCCGGCGTGCCCGCGCCGCGGGCCGTAGCGCGGGGGAGCAGAGCGCGCAGGTAGCAGAGATCCAGCGCTCGCGCCTGTTGGCGGCGGCGGTCCGGGCGGTTGATGAGCTGGGGTGGGCGAACACGACGGTCGCGGACATCGTCGCGCGTTCGAGGATTTCGCGGCGTACGTTCTATGAGACGTTCGCGAATCGTGATGAGTGCCTGGCCGCGGTGTTGGAGGACATCGTTGGTGTGATCGCGGGAGAGCTCGCGGAGGCGGGCCTGGAGGGTTTGGGGTGGCGTGAGCGGGTGCGTCAGGGCCTGTGGACGATCCTGGCGTTCTTCGATCGTGAGCCGGTGCTGGCGCGGGTCTGTGTGGTGCAGGCGTTGAGCGGCAGCCCGGATGTGTTGGCGCGTCGCGAGGAGGTCTTGGGGCGGTTGGTCGCGGTCGTGGATGAGGGCCGGGAGAGCCCGCGTGCGGGCAGGTGTACTCGGTTGACGGCGGAGGGTCTGGTTGGCGCGGCGTTCGGGATCGTGTACGCGCGGCTGTTGAAGGGTCAGCGCGAGCCGTTGACGGAGCTGTTGGGGGAGTTGATGGGGATGATCGTGCTGCCCTACCTCGGTCCTGCGGCGGCGCGGCGTGAGCAGGACGCCCCCGCGCCTCCCGTGGTGACGCCGCGCTCTGCGCAGCGGCCGGCGTTCGCTGAGCGCGCGGTGGCCGATCCGCTTGAGAGCGTTCCAATGCGGTTGACGTATCGCACTTCGCGGGTGTTGGAGGGTGTGGCGGAGCTTGTGGGGCGTGGGTCGGCTCCGAGTAATCGTGAGGTTGGGGATTTCGCGGGGATCCAGGATCCCGGGCAGGTCTCGAAGCTGTTGCGGCGCCTTGAGCGTCTGGGGCTGCTGGCGAACAGCGGCCTGGGGCACGCGAAGGGTGAGCCGAACGCGTGGCGGCTCACCGGCAAGGGTGAGCAGGTCGCGCGGAGTATCCGTTTGCATAGTCGTTTTGAGAGTGAGGCGGCGTGAAGCCCGGTGCTCTCCTGTTCGTGGTGTGGGTTGTTGTTGCGTGCCCTTCGGCGCGTGGTTGTTCATCACCGATCGAGGGGTGCTCCCCTCTGTTTTGGAGGAGGAGATATGCCTGTAGGTATTCGTAGGTCGCTGTGGGTCGGGGTGGTTTGGCTATGCGCACTGGTTGGTGGTCTGGTGTTTGGGAGTGTCCCGGCGTTGGCGTTGGGAGCTCCGGAAGCGCCGGCGCCGGTCACTGTTGAAGCGGTGACGGCTACCTCTGCGACGTTCCAGGGGGAGTTGAACCCCGGCAAAAGCGGGCCGGCGGGCTCCTACGAACTTGATACCTACGAATTCCTCTATAACACGGGCGGTAGCTGCGAAGGGGGCGGCAAGGCGCCCGAACCGGCGGGTATGTCGCTGGGTGGGGGCCAGGAAGCGCTCCCGCTGGTGGCGGTGAGTGGTCTGCGGCCGGACAGCGAATACGCGGTCTGTCTGCTGGCCCGCAACGGCGCGGGAGAAACGGCGGTCGGTTCGCCAACGATGTTCACGACGAGCACGGCGCCACCGACGATCGCGAGCGAGTCGGTGACCAATGTCGAAGCGGCGGCGGCGACCTTGGAAGCAGAGATCGACCCGGACGGTGTGGCAACCACCTATCACTTCGAATACGGGACCAGCGACGCGTACGGGCAAAGCACCCCGGAGTCCGCGTCGATCGGGGAAGGCAACCTCGATCGCACGGTGACCGCCAGGATCACGAGCTTGGAACCTGGTACGACCTACCACTACCGGGTGGTGGCGAGCAGCTCGCTGAGCCCCGGGGGCACGCTGGGGCCGGATAAAACCTTGATTACTCCTGTTGCTCCGGGTTCCGAACCCGTGCAGAGTTGCTCCAACGAACAGCGCCGTGCTGAACAGCCTTATGGGCTGGAGCTGCCGGATTGTCGTGCGTATGAGCTGGTCTCGCCGGTCGAAACGAACGGCAGCGATGCAACGGACCCCAACACTGGGTCGGTTCTGGGCACGGTTAATGTCAGTCGGGCCGCGGTGTCGGGTGAAGCGCTGGCGTTTGACTCGCTGGGTTCGTTTGCTGATCCTGCTGGCGCCTGGTTGAATAACCAGTTTGTCTCGCGGCGTGGGCCGGGTGGTTGGGCGACGGAGTCGATCACGCCGCCGACCGCGGCGTACCAGCTCAACCCGGGTATCCCTGATGAAGTTCTCGATTTCACACCGGAACTCACGGAGGCGGTTGTGAGAACTGACGTTCCGTTGGTGGGTGGGGTGCCCGCTGGGCAGCAGGAGTTGTACCTGGCCGATCTCACGGATGGCACGTACCAGTGGGTGTCAAGCGAACCCGCATCTGACCAGCTCCCCTATCTTAATGGGCCCCAACAGTGGGCTTTGCCCAGGGGTACCTCGACTGATCTTAGCCATGTGGCCTTCGACGAGGTAGGAGAACAACCAGGCGATGGGTTGTATGAGTGGGTGGACGGCCGCGTGGTCACTGTGGCAGGCCGTGGCGATGCCGGAATGGGCGCGTTTTCTGGTTCAGAAGAATACGCCCGGGATAGTTGGAATGCGGTGTCCTCTGATGGTTCGCGTGTCTACTTTACGGAACCGCCGTCATCGGCGAAACCGGAACGCGAATTGCGTATACGCGAGAATGCCGACCAGGAACAGAGCAAGGTGGAAGGCGGGAGATGCGTTGAACCGGTGAAGGCGTGTACTGTGCTGGTTGGTGGTGAATATTGGACGGCGACGCCGGATGGCCGGTATGCGTATTCAACCGAAGGCGAAGCGTTGTGGCGGTTTAACGTTGAAGGCGAGGCGGGCCATGAACGGGAAGAGATCGCTGGTGGTGTGGTGGGTGTGATCGGGATCAACGAAACGGGTGAAGACGGCGCGTACGTGTACTTCGTCTCCAAGAGCGCACTCACGGCCCCGGCGAACGGCGAGGGTGAAGAGCCGGCTGTGGGCCAGCCGAACGTGTATCTGGATCATGATGGTCAGCTAACGTTTATCGCGAGGCTCGCCGCGGGCGATGAAACTGACTGGGGGCGGGTTGGTGGTATACGGAATGGCCTAAAACTCGATACGGCTGTGGTGTCGTTGGATGGGACGCATTTGGCGTTTGTCTCGGAACGGAGCCTGACGGGCTATGACAACCGGCAGGCCGAACCGGGCGAGTGCGAACAGAGCGGAGCTAGCAGCGGGGAAGGCGGTATCAACGAAACCGGTAGTTGTCGTGAGGTCTATCTCTATGATGCTGCTACGGGCGGGTTGGTGTGCGCGTCGTGTGATCCGAGCGGGGCGCGCCCGGTCGGACCGTCGAGCCTCGGCGAAAAGGAGGGATCTGAGGATGTCGAGTATCAGCGACGTAATCTCTCCGCGGATGGCAGTCGGTTGTTCTTTGAGAGCTTTGATGCGCTGTTGCCGCACGACAGCGACGGCCGCCAGAACGTCTTCGAGTACGAGGACGGCCACGTGTATCCGGTCTCTGATGTAGCGGGCGATAGCAACTCGTATTTTCTTGATGCGAGCGCGAGCGGGAGTGATGTGTTCATCGCGACGGCGGATCAGTTGCTGGCGCGGGGTTCGAGTGATCGTATCGCGGTGTATGACGCGCGGGTTGGTGGTGG
>JBEKYV010000116.1:0-8870 GCA_049510515.1 Solirubrobacteraceae bacterium
CGGCACCACGAGGCGCACGAGGTTGCCGTCGTTGGAGGGGTTGAGGCCGATGTCGGACTCGTTGATCGCCTTCTCGATGAACTTGATCGAGGACTTGTCGTAGGGCTGCACCGTCAGCAGGCGCGCCTCCGGCGCGGAGATCGTGGCGAGCTGGTGCAGCGGCGTAGGCGCGCCGTAGTAGTCGACCACCACGCGCTCCAACAACGCCGGGGATGCGCGGCCGGTGCGCACGGTGGCAAGCTCGTGTTGGGTGGCCTCCACGGACTTAGCCATCCGCCCGCGCGCGTCATCGATCAGCTCGTCGATCATCTCAGCAGCCATCGCGACGACCTCCCCCGTCGGCCGGCACCGGTGCACCATGCCCGTAAAGCTCAGCCTCACCCATGACCACTGCCCTCCTCCTCGGAACGTGTTGATACGAGCGTGCCTACCCGCTCGCCGGAGATTATCCGCGAGATGTTGCTCTCGTCGTCCATGTTGAAGACATTGAGCGGCATTGCGTTCTCCATGCACAGCGCGAGTGCTGTGGAGTCCATCACGCGCAGACGGCGCTCCAAAGCCTCCATGTGTGTGATCTCAGGAATGAACTGCGCCGTAGAATCGAGCGCGGGGTCGGCGGTGTAAACGCCCTCGACGCCGTTCTTGGCCATCAGGATGATCTCGGCGTGCACCTCGGCGGCGCGCAGCGCGGCGGCGGTGTCGGTCGTGAAGAACGGGTTGCCGGTGCCGGCGGCGAAGATCACCACTCGGCCCTTCTCCAGGTGGCGCATCGCGCGCCGGCGGATGTAGGGCTCAGCCACCTCGGAGATCGCGAGCGCCGACTGCACGCGAGTGTCGGTGCCACTCTTCTCGAGCGCGTCCTGTAGCGGCAGCGCGTTGAGCACGGTCGCAAGCATCCCCATGTAGTCGGCGGTCGAGCGGTCCA
This sequence comes from Solirubrobacteraceae bacterium, assembly GCA_049510515.1. Classification (GTDB taxonomy): domain Bacteria; phylum Actinomycetota; class Thermoleophilia; order Solirubrobacterales; family Solirubrobacteraceae; genus Palsa-744. Next base: position 926 of record JBEKYV010000116.1, read on the forward strand.
TCCCCGCGGCGGCGCCCTGCATGCCGCGGTAGATGTTTCCGGCCCCCACCACGATCCCCACCTCGACCCCTTGGTCGCGCACCTCGCTGACCTGCCTTGCCACGGCGGCGACGCGCGTGGGGTCGGTGCCGAACGGCAGCTCGCCCATCAGCGCCTCGCCGGAGAGCTTCAGGAGGATGCGTTTGAAAGCGGGGGCCATCGCGGGAGAGAGCCTATCGTTTGCATTTGGTGGGCATCCGCGCGAGCTTCTGCTTCGGCGGGACCGGGTGGGTGCGGGGCTTCCATGGCCCCGCAACAGTCGTCGCAGCTCACGACGGGCGGGAAGCTGCGCGAGCGATGGGAGCGAGGTGCGAGCCCCTCCTCCTCCATCCTTTTGCTCCTCCAACCGAACGAGGCTACTGACCAACCGCAAACCGCACAAACCTGCGGATCACGACGTTCTCGCCGGTCTTGGCGGTGAGCTCGTCGCGCAGCTGCTGCACGGTCTTGCCCTCGAACTTGGGGTTGTGCAGCTCCTGCTCGAGCAGCACGATCGTCTTGTACCAGGCGTCCAGCTTGCCCTCGACGATTTTCCCGCGCACGTTCTCGGGCTTGTCGGCGGCCTCCTGCTCGTAGATCCGGGCCTCCGCGTCGCGCGCCTCGGCGGGCACCTCCCCACGGGTGACGTAGGCGACGGTGGGGCTGGCGGCGATCTGCATCGCCACATCGCGAGCAAACCCGGTGAAGTCATCGTTGCTCGCCACGAAGTCGGTGTTGCAGTCGACCTCGATCAGCACCCCCACATTGGCGCCGGGGTGAATGTATGCCTGCACGGTGCCCTCGGTGGCGGTGCGCTCGCCGAGATCCTGGATCTTCTTGCCCTGGCGCAAGCGCAGGAGCTCGATCGCCTTCTCCAGGTCCCCCGCCGCCTCGGTGAGGGCCTTCTTGCAGTCCATCATCCCCGCGCCGGTGCGATCGCGCAGGGCCTTCACGTCTTTGGCGCTGATCTCAACAGCGTTCATGTCTGTGCCTCCTCAGGGGTCTCGACCGGAGCAGCTCCATCCGGCTGGGCTTCGACCGGAGGGTCAGCCTCGGCGCTTTGCGGAACCTCCGGGGCAGCGGCCGGCTCGGGCGGCGCCGCCTCGGCAGCAGGCGCGGCCGTGGGTGGCTCGACCGTGGCCTCCGCGGCCGGCGGCTCCGGGGACGGAGCGGTCGCCGGAGCCTGCCCAGATACCTCTTTCGGCGCCTGGGCGGCTGCCTTTGCCTCCGCCGGCGCCTGTGGTGCCTGGGCCGGCGCGGGAGCCTTCGGTGCCGCCGGTGCGGCCTCAGCCGCCGGCGGAGCTGCCTGAGCCGGCGCGGGTGCAGCCTCAGCTGCCGCGGCGGCGGCTGCGGCGGCCTGCTGCGCGGCGAGGCGTTCCTGGGCCTGCTGGGCGGCCTGCTCCTCGGCCTCGCGGCGGGCGGCGTCTTCCTCGGCTTCGCGTTTGGCGCGCGCCTCGGCCTCGGCGCGGGCGCGCTCTTCGGCTTCCTGGCGGGCACGTTCCTCCTCGGCGCGGAACACGTTGCGGCCCTCCGCGACCACGTCGCCGATCGCGCGGGTGATCAGCGAGCAGGAGCGGATCGCGTCGTCGTTGCCGGGGACCACGAAGTCGATCCCGTCGGGGTCGCAGTTGGTGTCGACCAACCCGATGATCGGGATCCGCAGCCGCTGCGCCTCGCGCACCGCGATCGCCTCGGTTTTGAGGTCGATCACGAACATCGCGTCGGGGACGCGCTGCATGTCTTTGACGCCGCCGAGGTTGGCGCGCAGCTTGATCAGGTCGGCCTGGCGGGCCATCCGCTCGCGCGTGGGCAGCAGCGCCAGCTGACCGTCGGCCTCGTAGCGTTCGAGGTCGTGCAGACGGCGAATACGGAGGTTGATCGTCTGGAAGTTGGTGAGCAGCCCACCCAGCCAGCGGTGGTTGACGTAGGGCATGCCGGCGGCCGTGGCGACGTCGCGGACGATGTCACGGGCCTGCTTCTTGGTGCCCACGAACAGCACCACCCCGCCGCGGTGGGCGAGCGTGCCGGCGAACTCGCGCGCCTGTTCCAGCAGGACGGCGGTCTTGAGCAGATCGATGATGTAGATGCCGCCGCGCTCGCCATGGATGAAGCGGCGCATCTTGGGGTTCCAGCGGCGCGTCTGGTGGCCGAAGTGAACGCCGGCCTCCAGCAGTTCCGCGATGCCTACTTGTGCCACGGTGTTCTCCCTTACGTATGCCTTGGTGGTTGCTGTGAGTGGGCCGTACGGCGGGTCGTGGACTCGTGGGAAGCCACCGGCGCAGGCCGGTCACCACGAGCAGGGCCACGATCCGTGGTCCCGTACGGGTCGAGGGTTGGAATCAGCCGATCAGGATAGCCGTTCCGCGCGCTCCAGTGCTGCGGCGAGGTCGGGAGGAAGCTCGGAATGCGCCTCCAAGCGCTCCCCGGTCATCGGGTGCGGCAGCGCCAGACGGGTCGCGTGCAGGAACTGGCGCTCCAAACCGAGCGCCCCCGCGGTTCCGTACTCGGGGTCGCCGGCCACGGGGTTGCCGATCGCCTGCAGGTGCACGCGAATCTGGTGGGTGCGACCGGTGTCCAGCCGCAGGCGCAACAGCGTGTGCGCGGGTAGCGCGCGGTCGAGCGTGAAGTGGGTGCGGGCCTCGCGGGGGAAGTTGCCGCCAACCGCCATCCGTGTGCGCACGGTGGGGTCGCGTCCGATCGGCGCCTCGATCGTGCCGCTCCGCGCGCGCGGGCGACCCTCTACCAGCGCGAGGTATTCGCGCTCGATCTGCCGCGTGGCGAGCGCCTGTTGCAGCAGGCGGTGGGCCTCCTCGGAGCGGGCAACCACGAGCAGGCCGGAGGTGTCGCGGTCGAGGCGATGGACGATGCCGGCGCGCTCCGGGTCGCCACCCGCGGCTATGCCGGCGAGCAGCTGCGAGAGCGTGCCCTCGCGGTGCCCGCGCGCAGGGTGCACGACCAGGCCGGCGGGCTTGTCGACGACCAGCAAGTGGTCGTCCTTGTAGGCGATCGTGAATGTAGGGATCAGGCCCCCCGGGGACGCTCGATGATCAGCAGCAGGATCAACACGCCAAGTGTTATGGAGACATCGGCGAGGTTGAAGGGCGGCCAGCCGAGCGGCAGCTTGACGAAGTCGGTGACATACCCGGCGCGCAGGCGGTCGATCACGTTGCCGAGCGCGCCCCCGAGCAGCATCCCCGTCGGCAGCCAGATCAGCGGGCGAGTGCTGTGCAGCGCGAAGTACACCAGCAGCGCCAGCAGTGCCAGCGCGATCACGATCGTGACGGCGATCGGGTCGCCGGGGAGAAAGCCGAAGGCGACACCCCGGTTGCGCGTGTTGACCAGCGCCATCCCGGGCAGCACGCCGCGTTCATCACCTTCAACGATCGAGGCCCTTACCGCGTGCTTGGAGAGCTGGTCGAGCCCGACGACAACAAGGGCGACGAGCGCAGCGCGGATCCAGGGGGAGCGTGTCAAGCGGGGAAGCGTGTCAACCGCCGATGATGCGCTGCACGACGATGCCGTTGACGAGCTCCAGCACGACGATCGCGACGATCGGGCTGAGGTCGAGGCCACCGAAGCTGGGCAGGACGCGGCGGAAGATCCGCAGGAACGGTTCGCACACGTCGCGCAGGAAGCCGATCACCGCGCTGGAGGCGCGCGAGTAGGGCGGGCGCACGCCGAACGCGAACATCCAGTTGACGACGATGTGGGCGAAGATCAGCAGGATGTAGACGTAGATCAGCGTCGAGAGGTAGTTGGCCACCTCGCTGCGGGCGCTGGCGAGCAGGATGCCCACCGCTCAGCCTTCCGCGCCCAGCACGGCGTCGAGCGCGTCACTGAAGGCCGTGCGCACCCCACCGCGCTCCAGTGCGTCCAACCCGCGGGCAGTCACCCCTCCAGGGGAGGAGACCTCGCGGCGCACGGCGAGCGTGTCGTACTCGCGCCGGCGCAGCAGCTCCGCCGTGCCGGCGAGCGTCTGTACAACCAGCTGGGCGGCCTGCGGAGCGGGGACACCGCGGCGTACGCCGGCGTCGATTTGGGCCTCGGCAACCAGCGCCACGTAGGCCGGTCCGCACGACATCAGACCCATCGCAGTATCGACGAGCGCGTCGTCGAGCACCACCAACGTGCCCAGCTCCGCAAACAGCTCGCGCACCTGCGCGTCGATCGCGCGATCCCCAGTGAGTGCCTGCGCCTCGCGCTCGGGGTCGGCCGCCTGCACCACCGCGCCCTGGCGGACCTCGACGGGCAGCGAGGGGATGAAGCGGTAGACCGGCCGATCACGGTATACGCCCTTGAGCGACGCGAGCGGAATCCCCGCGAGGATCGAAGCGACCGCGCGCACGTGAGGAGCGATCTCTTCGGCGACGCCGCGCAGCTGCGCCGGCTTGTGGCAGAGCACCACCAGCTCGGCGCGGGCGGCAACCTCGGCGTTGCTCGCCAGCGCCTCACCCCCGGTCTCCTGCGCCAGGGCGTGGGCACGCTCGGCGAGCGGATCGAAGCACAGCACCGGGTGCCCCCACCCGCGGGCGAGCGCGCGCGCCATGTTGCCTGCACCGATCAGACCAATCTGCATTGCGCGCTTAGGCTATCGGGCATTCCGGCCCCGCAGGTGGGCCGACCCCGCCCGAGCTCAGGACTGATTGAAAAAGCCCTTCTCGATCAACCTGGCCCGCTCCTCCGCGGAGATCTCGACGTTGCGCGGGGTGAGCATGAACACCTTGTCGGCGATCCGCTGCATACCGCCGTCCAGCGCGTAGGTGAGACCCGAGGCGAAGTCGATCAGGCGCTTGGCGAGATCGGTTTCGGTGCCCTGCAGGTTGAGAATCACGGGGATCGAGTCCTTGAAGCGGTCGGCCACCTGCTGCGCGTCGTTGAACGACTTGGGGATCACGAGGTGCACGCGAACGTCGCCGTTGGTGCGCGAGCCCACGGAGCGCAGCACCGTGGTCGGACCGCCGGCAGATCGGCTCCCGCCGCTGGGTTCATCCTCGGCGAAGATCTCGTCGTAGTCGTCGCGGCGGCGGCGCAGGCGCCGGACGTTGGGGCGCTCGCGGTAGCGATCCTCGATCGCCGCCTCGGGCGGGGCCTCGTCCTCGTACTCCTCGTGGTACTCCTCGGCGAGGCCGAAGTACACGAGCGCACGGTGCCATGAGTCGCGAAACGCCATTGTAAGATGGATCTTCGCGGGATACGCGAATTTCCCTGCTTATCGTAGCGTTTTGCCGTTGTCCCGCCGGGCGGCGCTTTGCGATCGCCGGCAGGCCCGCGTTTTACAGCGGTCGGTCGGCCTTGGGCATAGCGGTCGGGCGCCGGCGATGGCCCTCAGCGCAACAGCGCGCTGCCCAGCCTGACGATCGTGGCGCCCTCTTCGACCGCCGTCGGATAGTCCTGGGAGGTGCCCATCGACAGCTCCGCCAGCCCGTGCCCCCAAGCGAGCTCGCGCAGGGCGCCAAACCAGCGGCGGTTCTGCTCGGGCTCTTCGACGAGCGGCGGCATCGTCATCAGCCCCGCAACGCGAAACGGGCAGCGCTCGAGGTAGCGCGGCAGCTCCTCGGGGAGCACGCCCGCCTTGCCGGGCTCGCGCGCGATGTTGACCTGCACCAGTACTTCCAGCGCCGGACGTGCCTGCTCGCGGTGGCGCTCCAGCGCGTGCAGCGCCGTGTCGCTGGCGAGCGAGTGGATCAGGCGCACGTGTGGCACGATCAGCGGCACGCGGCGGCTCTGCAGCTGGCCGATGAAGTGCCAGGCGAAGCGATCACCGTGGGCGGCAACCTTCTCCTGCAGGTCCTGCGCACGGTTCTCCCCCACCAGCCAGATGCCCGCCTCGGCGAGCGCCGGCAGGTCCTCGACGGCGACGTACTTGGTCGCCGCCAGCACGTGCACCTCGGAAGGGTCGCGCCCGGCCTCCTTGGCAGCGAGTACGATTTCCTGACGCACCAGCGCGAGGTTGTCGCGCACCCGCGCGGCCGTAATGCCGGCGATCAGCTCAGTCATGGGAGTGGCTCACCCATGCAATTCCGGCCGGCGACCACACGCCGCGCTCCGTGCGGCGGAGGGCGATGAGGCGCTCGGCAGCGCTCAGCTCAACCATGCGATCCCTGCCTGGCGACCCGCTTCGAGCCCTTCGCGGCGGTGGGAGAAGAGGCGCTCGTCGCAGATCGTGCACACGCCGGCGTCCTCCACGTGCGCGACCCCGGCCGCCTTCAGGCGATCGCGCGCGAGCGCCGCGAGGTCGAGGTTGCGGCCGTCACGGTGGGCGTTGAGGTCTGGCCGAAGAGGGGCCCGGCTCGGCAGCCTTCGGCTGCCTGCGCCACCCTCTAGGGCGCTGTGCACCTCCTCGCCGACCTCGTAGCAACAGCCGCGCGCGCCGGGTCCCACCACGGCGGCGATCTCGCCCGCTCCGCCGAGCTCCCGGACGGCACGCACGCCCTCCTCGAGCACCCCGCCGGCGAGCCCGCGCCAGCCGGCGTGCACCGCCGCGACCGCTCCTTCTGAGCCGATGATCACAGGCAGGCAGTCTGCCACCAACACCATCACACCGAGCTTGCGCAGCGCGGTGGCGTGGCCGTCGGCGTCGATCCCCACGGGCTGCCCACCATCTGCGTGGGTGGGCAGGTCCCCCGCCACCCGCTGCACCGTGACGCCATGCACCTGGCGGCTGGCGCACACCCAGCGCAGGCCGAGCTGCTCGCAGAGACGGTCGCGTTCACGGAGACCATGCTCGTGAGCGGGGCCTCGCAGCGTCGAGAGGTTGCCCTCGGCGCGGCTGGTGAACAGCGCGACGCCGCCCCCCGGGAGCTCGAAGCGCAGGGCGAGATCGGCCGTGCCAGAGTCGAGATGATTATTGCCCATCGGCGCTCACCGCAGCTGGAGCGCCGCCGCCAGCTCCGCCTCGCGACCGCCCGTCAGTTCGCCGTCCAGCTTCGCGCACAGAGCAGCCTCCAGGCGGCGGCCGATCTCAGGTCCCTCCGGGAGTCCCGCCGCGAGCAGATCGGCGCCGGTGATCTCCAGGCGGATGTTGCGCAGCTCGGTCATCCAGCGGTGGGCGGCGATGCGGGAGTCGCTCCAGCTCGGCTCCTCCCACGCGCCGGCCAGCGCCACGCCCTCCAGCGATTCAAAGGAGGCCGCCTCGTATATCTCCGAACTCTCTTCCGCGCGGCTCAGCTCTTCGGCGAGAGCGTCGGCACAGATCGCCGCACGGGTCACGAGCGCAATCTCGCCCGAGCGAAACTCCATGCCTTCAAGCAGCGCGCACATCTCGCCTTCAACATCCACGTCCTCCTCCAGCAGGTCCACCACCATCGGCTGCAACACCACCGCCAGCAGCAACAGGTCTGCGCGCGGCTGGGGCTCCGAGGCACCGCCGGCCTCGGACAGCAGCTCCAGTGCGTCGCGGGCGAGGCGTGTGTCAAACCACAGCCGCCGGTGCAGCGCCGCAAGCAGCCCGAGCTCATCGAGCGCCGCCAGTGCCGCCACGGGGTCGGCTTCGCCCAGTGCCAGGCGCAGCTCGGCGCCGATTCGCGCGAGCGACACAGTTTGCAGCGCACCCTCCGCCACCGCAGTGGCGGCCAGCTGCGCAGTGTGCTCCTCCACTGCGAAGCCGAGGCGGGCGCGGTAGCGCGCGAGACGCCACAGGCGCGTGGGGTCGTCGATGAAGCTGCGCTCGTGCAGCACGCGCAGACGACGCGCGCGCAGGTCCTCCAGCGCCCCCGGCACCGCGTGCAGCTCCTCCGGCTGCGAGTCCTCGAACGCGCAAGCGAGCGCGTTGACGGTGAAGTCGCGCCGCTGGAGATCCTCCGCCAACGATCCCTGCTCGACCTCTGGCAGTTGCCCTCGGGCAGGGTAGTGCTCGCGCCGAGCGGTGGCGATATCGATGCGAGCCCCCTCCCCACCCTCCTCCGGAATGCCTTGCTGGGCGCGGGTT
>JBEKYV010000117.1:0-8827 GCA_049510515.1 Solirubrobacteraceae bacterium
GTGGTGTCGGCGGTGGCGGCCCGTCACGATCTCACGCCCCAGCATCCGGCTGCGGGCCCGATCCCCCAGGTCGGTCAACCGCTGAGCGCCCAGCGACACGCTCCCTTTGTCGGGGCGCTCCACGCCTGCCGCGATCTTCAGCAGCGTCGTCTTGCCCTCCAGCCGAGACCCTACGATCGCCACGACCTCTCCCGGAACGACCTCCAGCGAGACGTCCTCCAGCACCCCCGTCCACTCCCCACCACGCGAATAGCCCTTCCACACCCCCTCCAACACCAGCTCACCCATCACGCACCTCCACGGCTATAGGGTACTGCCTCTCGCCTGACCACTCGGCGACCAACCCACGTGGCACGTACCCGATTTCAGGCGCCCGATGCGCGATCTACAACTGGTCATCTTCGACTGCGACGGCGTCCTCGTCGACAGTGAGGCGATCTCCAATGACGTGCTCGCCCGCGCACTGACCGCCGAGGGTCTGCCGACCACGCTGGCAGAGGCCCGACGCGACTACCAGGGCCTGCTGCTGGCCGATGTCGTCTCGCAGGCGCAGGCGTGTTCCTCTGCTTGCTGGTCGGCAGCCCAGGAAGTGCCCCACCTGAGCATCATGCCACGCTTTCCTCCGATTGCTCCGGGTGATCCTCACGCATCGTGCGAGCTCACTCGTGCTCCAGCCGTCTTTGAGCTGCCGCCCTGGCGCACGACCAGTTGGCGTACAACCGCCGGAGCTGCTTGGCGTCCGGCAGGCGGGGCTCGTCAAGCCCGTGAAGCCGACTGGCGTGCCGCACGATATGTCGCCATCGCAGGTAATCGCTTTGGGTCGGCCACGCACCTATCTCCGACTTGCAGCGCGCAATTGCGAGCAGTGCGTCACGACGCGTGTAAGGCAGACAAGCAGCGGTGCGAGCCTCGCGGCTCGTAAACTGCAGTTGGCGGCGAGGACGGTCGGGCTCTGTCGCAGCAGCCACTGCGCCGAGCCAGGAGCCATAGGCCTCGCGGAGCTGAATACGGCTGGGCCACTCCTCGCCGTCGACAGCTCGCTGGGCGCGCTCCGTTTCATACTCTTCGCCGAGCGGGATCCGCGCCAGCGTATACGTAACCATCTGAATGAGCAGCCCGAGTCGCTGATCTCGCAGGTCGGATGGTAGAGGTATGGCCAGCGACTGAGCAATCAGGGCGTGCAGCTCACGCAGCGTGTCCTCCTGGACGCCGGGGAGGATTGCACGGATCACTTTCACAGTCTCGTAGCTCATCCTGTGGTGCTCCTCGCGCGCAGGGTCACCATGACGTGCTCGAAGGGATCCGAAGCCTCGAGCGCAGCGTCGGCGGCCCGCACGGCCGCATCCCAGCCGCCGAAGCGCTCTTGAACGTCGCGTTGGCTGGGCGGATAGCCGGCCTTGGGATCATCGATCTGCTTCCGACACCACTGGCTGTAGGCATCTATCGCCATACCCCGTCCAAGTTCCGTCGCGGCTACGCACAGCCACCTGGCGATATACGCGTCAGATACTCGGTCGACTCCTCCCCCGTAATAGTCCGCGGCCTCCCATGGTGAAATGAGTCCGGCAGCCGAGAGCGCACGCGGCCATGTGCCAAACCGGTCACTGATGATTTTCCATTCGGGTGGCGGAGCCAGGGCTCGGCGCCGTCGTTTGTCCTCGAGATGGGCGCTGCGCCACTGCATGTACTCCCTCACACTCAGAATTCTCGTTCTACCAATCTCGCAGGCCGCTGCCTGTACCGCGCTCACACAGGCTACGAACGAGTCTTCATTGTCCTCCTCGGCGAGGCGACGGGGCACCTGCTCGAGACCTGCGGCGATACGCGCACGTGGGTAAGAGCCAAAGCGGCCGATCAAGTCGCGGCCATCAATCAGCAGGGCCGGCCGATCTGGATTTGTCACCTGCTGTGCGAGAGCCCACATGCGGTATTCGTCGTAGCCAAATTCGGTGTTCAGCTCGCGCGCGCAGCGTCGCAACTCCTCCAGCATCTCGTCGTCCGACGGCACCGGCCGTTGATGCTGCGAGCCGCCTTTGGTCTGCTCACCCACCGATGCCGCGCCAGAAGTGGAGGTTCCCGTCGCGCGTACGCGCGATCCGCCTGAGCTGTTCGCAACGTACGTCGTCGAGGACGACGGGACGGCGCGCTTCGGACGCCCCCCGGGCCGAGGCCTTTCACGACACTTGGACGCCGTCTGTCGCTGGCTCTCCCCACCCTGGCGCACCACCTGCTCCGCCAGGTGGGCACTCTCGCCGCACATGCCACGCAGCTGGCCGTCGATCATGCCAAGCAACGCCCGTCGCTCGTCCGCCGGCAGGTCCCTGACAACGCCGAACAGGACCATCGCCAGCGGATCCACCATCTTCTCGTCGTGCATGGAAAGGCTCCCCTCCCTTCTCGTTTACCGCATCGGCACGACAACCCTTCCCCATCTGTCGATGCTCCTTATAACGAGTGGCATGATAGCGGTCCGCCGGACAGACTCTCCCGCGTGCCCCCGATCTCCGCGATCCACGCTGCGTTCGGGGAAGCACTGCGCGAACTGCGCAAGGAACGCGGCATATCGCAGGAAGGGCTCGCGCTCATAAGCGGCTTCAATCGTGGCTACTACGGCGGGATCGAGCGCGGCGAGCGCAACGTGGCCCTCGCCAATATCCACAAGCTGGCCGCCGCCCTGAACCTCCCCCCGTCCGCGATCCTCGTGCGCGCCGAGCAAGTCGCGGCTCGTAGCGCAAGCGAGCCACGCTCAACCCAGTAGCGCCTCCCCGCCCTGCCTCTGAAAATTGAGGGGAGGGAAAGCCGGCCCGAGCTGCGATAAGGGCCATGAGCACCAGATGGCCACTCGACGGCACATCCCGCAAACCATGACCCGAGCCGTTGGCGAGCGATGAGCAAGCCGCTCTCTGAGGGCGCCCGGCAAGGGCTCGCGTGGCTCTGGGATTACACGAAGGAGCACGGCGTTGCGCGCCCTCCTTGGTTCTTTCGAACCGCAAGCGGCTTCAGGCTCGGCGCGTGGGTGGCGCGACGACGCAAGGTACGTGGCGATGACTTACAGCTCGATCTGCTGCTCGAGTCCCTTCCGGGCTGGACGTGGGCCAGCCCCCACGACAGGGCGTTTGCGGAAAAGCTCAAGCTCGTCACACAGCTGATAACCGACGGGCGCCCGATACGTGATCAGCAATTGCGCACGTGGATTCACAAGCAACGCGGTGCCGCAAAAAAAGGGGAACTCTCAGACGAGCGGCTCGCAAAGCTACAAGCGGCAGGCATATTTGCTTTGCATATGCACAGCAACCAGCCCCAACATATGTGCAAGATACGTACCGAGGAGTAATTACCGTCACATCTACGTACACCTAGCCATCTGACGTGCAAAGTATATTGAGGTATATGATCCAAAAAGGGACCACAGTCATGGACGATAACTTACTCGACGCAGCACATAGGGCGCTATTCGCGGCCGTCGGCAGGAGGAACCAGGAGTTCCCAGAACTTCGCCAGCTAGGTGAATTTCTGAATCGCTACGTCTCGGCCGCCGTCGTGATCGACGGACAGGAGATCGAGTATCCAAACCCAATCGATCGCGACTCCTTTCGCTACGCCATCGGCAAAGGTCAGCTTCGGAACAACGGGATCAAGCCCTATCTGTTCTATGACCTATACGAAGAAGCTGTGATGCGGGGCGGAGCGACGAATGCCGTTCTTGATCCCGAACTTCTGCACGACGTCGTGCCCACGAGCTGGGTACCCATCCTCGCAGCCCTGATAGCCGAGGGCCCCGATATTGCGGCCAGGCGCGCCCAGGCCGCCATCTTCGACTACTCGAGAGAGCATGTATTGAAAAACCGGCGACGAGCAGCTGGACAGCGCTCCCGCTCGATGGTGCAGATAGTAGTGTCCGAGGCCAAGTGCGTATTGCAGATCATCCATGACCTACGCGCGCTTCCGGCCTGCCGGCATTGGACTCATGTTCCGGAGTTGCGTAGGCCAAATATGCCGGAAGGTGGCTACCAAACCATCGCGCCACGTCCTGAGACAGTACGTCACGCCCTGCAGGACATCACGGCTTCCCTTCACGAGCGCCTTGGCGTCAACTCGATCGACGATGAGCTCCGCGTGATCAGTGCACTATCCGACAATCAAATCGCCCGCCGCGGATTGTGGCGCCCCGCGCGCGACCGCGCGATGTTGGTGCTGATGGTCCTTACCGGAGGCAGACGCACCGCTCTGGCCAGGCTCCGTCGAATGGACTATGTCTGCGATCATGAGGGGCCCCCGCCCGATTGTCGACGAGGCGCAGCATTGGATCTACGGCCCAGGAAGGGGAAGGACCGTGAGGAGGTGCGTCGCAAGCCCATCCCACACGGGGCAGCGCTCGTGCTTGATGTCTATCTGACATTGATGGACCGAACAATCAAAGCGCACGGACATCCCCAGCCTCCACCCAAGGCTCCACTGCTCGTGGCCGAACCATCCCATTCTATGAAGCAGGTGCGAGAGGATTGGCTTTACAGGCGTGTCGCCGGCGCACCCAAAACGCGTGCATTGGTACCGCGCGACACGCGCCACATAGATGTGCCTCTCACCGCCCACGAGCACGCTCATTGCGGATACACGCCCCACGAGTACCGTCACTTCGCGGATCAACTCGCCGAGCGCAGCGGAGAAATCTGGAACAAGCGCTATCCAGCAACCGGTGCGGAAGCGAATCCACCCATCCCATACTACGCGGCGGCTCTTCTCGACAATGGAGGCATCGATAACGACCTACGTGCGCTCTATGGAGATCGATGCGCCCCGGCGATGCTCGAAGTCGTCGCAGGGCGTGCCGCCGAGATCGGCTGGGAGCTCCTCACTACGGACCTGGGAATGCGAAAACGCCCAGACCTCGCTGCATACGAACGTGAAATGACTCGTCTCCGCACGATCGAAGATGACGAGCGACGGCTGGAGAAAAACGCGCAGAAGCTCCAAGCGCGTTACTCCCGCTGCGGCCAGCGAACACCACGCACACCGAAGGACGACCGCATCGACGAGATCCTGCGCCGCCAAGAGGAGCAACTCGTCGCGATCGACGAACTCAAGGAGATGGTACTGGAGAGCTCGAGGATCACTCACGAGCTCGTCACGGTGTCCCGCCGAAAGGCCGACACGATCATCAAGGCGGACATGTTCCGCTTCGATCAGACGACCTGGTTGCCAATCCCAGACTCAGAGCCACCAGGCGCCGAGCAGGTGGATTGGGATGCAATCGACAAAGGCATGCTCGGGAAGGCGTTGTTGCCGACCGACACTCCGATCGGGGTTCGCGACTGGCTGACCTTCCGAGAGTTTTGCGAGATCGCCGGCCTGGAGGCCCGCTCCACTCTCACCCGCTGGGCCAACGGCGAACACATCCCCACACGCCGCGACAAGCGCCCGTGGGAGCCCCAGCAAGTGCCGATCGACACCTCGCTCGGGGTCAACTACCGGCGCATCTGGGTCCCCGGCGTGCACGAGGCCTTCTGGCGCACAGCCCTCATGCGAGACGCACTGACCGAGACCCTCACCCACTGGCCCCTGGAGCAAGGGTGGACAACCAAGGACGGCCAGCCAACCGCGCGCTGCCAAGAGCCGCTCCGCATCTCGCCCGCACAACTCCAGCTCGTGGAGGACGAAGCGGCGTGACCCTACAGGCGCCCGGAGATCAAGGCAGCCAGCTCGACATACACATGCTTGCCGAGGGCGCCGTCGCGGACGCGCTGTTCGACCAAAGTGATCACGTCGTTGGGATCGAGCCGTACCGCGCCGTCGGAGGAAACATCCCGCAACTCGCCGCGGCGAACCATGCTGCGAACCTCGACCTCCTCGACACGCAATACTTGAGCAGCCTCTGCTGGGGAGAGCATCAGGCGCCGAGCATCGACCGTCACGCCATCGATCACCACATGGGGCACAGCTGGACTGTAGTCCCAGGGACTACGCGTAGTGCCATTGGTCGAGATGCCGATGAGAAGGATCTTTATGCGGCAGCCTCGAGGCGCCGCCTCCCCGCTCGCTCAGCGAGCAAGACACGAGCGGCGGCTCGCGCCTTGCGCCACTGGTCGTCGACCGACCGTGGGCCGAGGTGGCTGAAGTCGTCGATCTCGTAGCTGTAGTGCTGGGAGAGCATTTCGAGGCTCGTCCCACACTGCTCGGCGACCGACTGCGCGTCTTCGCTCCGCAGTCGCGTCGAGATCCCACCGCGTCTGAGCGCGTATGGCGTAGCGCCCCGCAGGTTGGCGTACCCGTCCTGGTCGTCGACGACCGAGTTGACGGCCGGCGTCATGTATCGAGGCCCCCACTTTTGAGCCTGGTTGCCGGTCATGTGGCAGGCGCCGGTTTGCGGGTCGCGGATGCCGAACGCCTCCGCGGCCAGATCGCCGGGTATGACGAAATCGACCCCACGGGTCGGACGCCCGTATTCCCGCAGACGCGCCCGCCACCACGCCAGGTCCTCTCGCAGGAGCGCCGGAACCCTGGGGGAGCGGCCGGTGGCGTGCTCCGTCTTGCCCAACTCGTCCAGCTCGTTCCAGCTGAGGACCCCGACAACGCGGGCGCGCTCACCCTCCAGCGATGACCAGCGGATCCCGAAGACCTCCTGGTTGCGCATGCCGAGCCCGAACTGGATGGACACCACCGTCGCGTCACGGTAGGCCATGAGCGGCCTTCGCGCCCGGACGGCGCGCTCGAGCATGTCCGCGCGGATCAGCTCGACGGCCATCGGCGAAAGCGCCCAGCTGCGGATTTCCTCGCCGCGGCGTCGGACGGCCCTATGGCCGCTGTGCCGGCGCACGGACTTCCGCTTGTTGCCGACCTTCTCATTGGCAAGCAGGCAGCCGTTGGTCTGTATCTCGGGCACCAGATCCGACTGCGCTGCCCACGAGAGCACAGCCGAGAGAACTCGCCACGCATGGGCACGAGCGGACTGCCCCACCTGCTCACGCTTCATCCCCTCCCGCAACGCGCGCGGCGCGGTGGCGTGGTTGAAGAGATCCGCGGGTTCCGAAGCAAGCCTCACCGCATACTTCGCCGGCCGCACCTTTTTCCCCTTGACCATCCCCTCGTGCCCGAGCAGGTGACGATTCGCCGACCACGAGTAGGTGCGGAATGTCGAGGTCGCCAGGCCGTCCGCCGTGTCGGGGGCGTTGAACGCGAAGTAGAGCTGGACGACCTCGCCGAGGGTGCGAGCCTCGGTTGCGGCGTTGGCTTCCCGCGCGTCGAGGTCGAGCAGGAAGCGACGCAGGCTGTCCGGGCCGCGACGCTCGGCCGTGATGTAGTCGTCCATCCACTCGCGGGCCGCCTTCGCCGTCGGGAAGGAGCGCGCGCGTTCCACGCCCTCGTGGTCGTAAAAACCCACGGCATATGATCTGGCGCCGCTCCTGGCGACATACGGCCATCGCTTCCTCCAGGGTTTGGCCATCATGCACCCCCAATCCGGGAGCGCAACGCCGCAAGCGCCTCGAGCGAGAGGTCGTAGACGACGGTCGCACCCTCATCTGCCAGCCGCTGAAGGCACGGGCGTCGAGCACTCGCCCGGCTGTCCGCACTCGACCCACCAGGCGATGGCCCTTGAACCGCTGGCGCTCGTCGACGTCCGCGCCTGCCAGCATCATCGCCCTCATCCCAGAAATCGATGATCGCGTCCTCCGGAATGCGGTAATGCCCGCCGGGGAGCCTGCGGCAGGCAAGAAGACCCGAGGCTATATAGCGACGCAACGTGCGCTCATGCACCCCGAGCGCGGCCGCTGCCTCCCGGGTAGTCAAGAGCCGGACCTTCGGACGCGGGGTTCTGACTGTGGCCATGGTCCGCCCATCGAAGAGCGCCGCTCTTCTCCCCCCGTGGACTTGTCGGCGCTCCCACCTCTCGCAGACCCCTCGGGAATCCAACGCCAGCCCGATCGACCAGCCAAGCCCTGGACTGCCCGCAGCCCCACTCGGCAGCCACTGCGAAGTCGAGGCAGGCTCCCAGCAGAGCGATCTGCCCTGCGAGGCGTACGGGGAGAGCCCACGGCCGTCAGCGAGCTGCGCTCCGGTGGTCTGCGGCAACTCGATCCCGTGGCAGCAGGGTGGCAGCAGATTCGTGACCTTCTTGCCCGCAGACGCCCGCGCCTGTCCGCACGGCGCGGGACTCTCTACGCCCCCAAAGCCGTGTCGTAGAGCCACATTCGGCCCCACGAGGCGAAAGCGGCGGACGAGGTTCGAACTCGCGACCTCAAGCTTGGGAAGCTTGCGCTCTACCAACTGAGCTACCACCGCATTCAAACGCATATTACGCCCTCCGGGAGGTCGCACGGGCTGCTGGAGGTGGCACCTCCACGTGAGTTCCGCGACCCGTCAGCCGCCTCTCCGCGCAACCCCACCGGTCTCTACCCTCGCCGCCGGCCGCGCATGGCCAGAGGCATTCCCGCAAGCTCGACCTGCCGGCCCCACCCAGGCCCTGCACCCAGCGGCCCGCCGCCCGCCCATGCCTGCCGCCACCCACGCCCTCCACACCCCCCCGCCGGCCCGCCGCCCACCACGTGCCTCTACCCTTTCGGTGCTCATGAAACGACTGCTCCTGCCCGTCCTCGCCTCGCTCCTTGGCGCCGCCTTCCTGGGACTGCTGATCTATGGGGTCGCCAACGAGTCGCCCAGTCGCACCATCGATCAGGCGCTTGCCGACCGACAGCAGCCGCTCGCGCCGCAGTCCCGCGAGCGGCTGCCGGTCCTGATCGGGCACGGCGAGAGCTCGCTTGCCGCCTACCGCGGCCGGGTGGTGGTGCTCAACTTCTGGGCGTCGTGGTGCCCCCCTTGCCAGGCCGAGGCC
>JBEKYV010000118.1:0-8631 GCA_049510515.1 Solirubrobacteraceae bacterium
TGGCGCGCCGCCTGCGCCACTTTGACCACGCGTTCGGCGGCGCTCACCGGCAGCAGGTTGGCTTTCTCGTCGAACACCACCGTGGCGAACGCGATCTGGTGATTGGCGGAGATCGCCTTGCCCGCGGACGGCCCCGCGTAGGGGCTGATCACCGCGGAGACGTGCGGGAGCTTTTCGACTTCGGCGAACATCGCTTCCATGTGCGCGTGCACTCCCGGGTCCAGCACGCTGCCGCCGGCGACGCGGAAGACGATCTGGTCGCGGTCGCCCGCCTCCGTCGGGAAGCTGTGTTCAAGCAGGTCCGACGCGCGCTGCGCATCGGAGTTGGGCAGCGTGAAGTTGTTGGAGTATTCCGTCCCCGCCGAGGAGGCGAGGGCGCCGATCGCGACGATCATCACGATCCAGCCGATTACGACGAGGCGGCGGTGGGTGGTTGACCAGCGGGCGAGCTTGAGCATCGGCGACCTCGGGGTGGGGGTAGCGGTGGAACGGTCGATCAGGCGCGGCGGGCGCGGGGCGGTGGACCCCCTGCGCGGGCGAGCTTCCGTAGAGAGTAGAAGGTCGCGCCGGTGGGGGGCGGCGTATTGCTATCGACCCACCAGCATATGTTTCCCGCCAGCATATGTCGTGGATCGACGACATATGGGCCTGAGCAGGGCTGATGTCGTCGTTTGGCGACATTTCCTCCAAAGCTGGCCTGATGTCGTCATTTGGCGACATCCACAATCCGATGGGGGCGCTATTGTCGTCAATCGACGACATGGTTTTGCGAAGCGCTGACGAACTTGGCCCCTTGGTGCGCGATCGGCGCAACGAATTGGGGTTGTCTCAGCAAGCGCTGGCAGACTTGGCGGGCGTCCACCGCACATACATCATCATGATCGAGCAAGGTAAAAGAGCTAAAAAGCTCGACACCGTGCTCATGATTCTGCACACGCTCGGGATGGACCTCGAGGTGCGCGTCCGCGGCCAATGAGCGAGCTGATCGTCTACCTCTCTAGCCAGCGGGCAGGCCGTCTGATTCGCAAGGGGAACGGCAACCTTCAGTTTCGCTACGACCCCGGCTACGCGGGGCCGGCGATCTCGCAGGCGCTCCCGATCCAAAAGGCCGCGCATCCGCACTCCACCTGCCATGCGGTGTTCGGCGGTCTCCTGCTCGAGGGCGACGCACGAGCGGCACTCGCACGCAACCTGGGAGTCTCGGTAGGCAATGACTACGCGCTGCTCGAGGCGCTGGGCGGGGACTGTGCCGGTGCCGTCACCCTGCTCCCACCCGAGAGCGAGTTTCCCACGACGCCGCGGCGCAGGAAGATCGACGAGGAGCAACTCGACGCGCTGCTGCGCGAGCTTCCCCTGCGTCCGCTCGCGGCCGACTCCGAGGAGGGGGTGCGCCTCTCCCTTGCCGGTGCACAGCCCAAGCTGCCGGTCATCATGGACGAGGATGGAGTGGCGCTGCCGTTGAATTCGGTTGCGGCCACCACTCACATCATCAAGCCTGAACTGTCGCGCTTTCCGGGGCTGGTGGATAACGAGGGGTTCTGCATGGAGCTGGCGCGTGCGGTCGAGCTGCCGGTCGCGACGGTGAGCAAGCAGGCGACCGTGTCAAAGCTGCCGTACCTCCTGGTCGAGCGTTATGACCGGGACTTGACCGCGGACCCGATTCGGCGCTTGCATCAGGAGGACATCTGCCAGGCCCTGGGGCGGCCCTCCGATCGCAAGTACCAGTCTGAGGGGGGTCCATCGGTGGCGGAGATGGTTGGGCTGCTGCGCATCTGCTCGCCGATGGCATCCCGGGACCTGCCGGCTCTGTGGCGTGCTCTGGTGCTGAATTGGCTGATCGGCAACTGCGACGCTCATGCAAAGAACTTCTCGCTTCTGTACGACACGGGGGAACCGTTGCTCGCGCCGCTCTACGACCTGGTGAGCACGACGATCTATCCGGCGCTGACGCGACGGCTCGCAATGAACATCGATGGGGCCCGCCTGATTGACGAGGTGGCTATGCGCGCTTGGGAGACCCTCGCGAGGGAGCTCGGATTCAGCTCTCGCTTTGCCCCCAGGACCACCAACGAGATGGTTGACCGCGTGGTGGGCGAGGCCGACCGGCTTGCTGTGCGCCCCGAGCACGACAACGACACCGTGAAGGCCATTGTCGAAGGCATCCATACGCGTGCTCGGGTGAGTGCGCGGTGAGAGCCTGGTGGCGGTGAGTCAGTGTGCCCAGTCGCGTGGCGACCGTTCTCGCTCTAGTTCATCCGCGGGTCCAGCGGCATCCGCGCGATCAGCGCGTAGGCGCCACCCTTGCGGGCGAGCACCCGCGCCCACAGCTCATCGGGGTCCTCGGTGAAGACGTCGTCGGGCTCCGCAGGGTGGGCGATCCAGTCGCCGCTGTCGAGCTCCTCGTCGAGCTGTCCCTCTCCCCACCCGGCATAGCCGGCGAACACCCTGCGGCGCGCGATCGCGTCGGAGAGCTCGTCGATGTCGGCCTCTGGCGCGGGGAAGCCGATGCGCCCGAGCACCAGCAGCCCGGCGGGCGAGGGGTCGAGGAACTCGGCGAGGAACACGATCGCGTTGGGCTGCACCGGCCCGCCGACAAACACCGGCTCGAGCTCCCCGGCGGCCTGCTCGAGCTGTGGCACCGCCTCGCCCACCGTCACCGTGGAGGGGCGGTTGAGCACGATGCCCATCGCCCCCGCTTCGCTGTGGGCGCCCACCAGCACCACGCTACGCCGGAAGTTGGGGTCCATCAGCGACGGTGCGGCGAGCAGCAACTGCCCGCTGAGCGATTCCTCCATGCCTTCAGGCTACCCCGGTGGCGGCGCTATCCCACCGAGAAAAGGTCCAGCGTGCCGCTGAGCTGATGTTCGTTGGCGTCGCCCTCGGGCTCGACCACTTGGCCGTCGACGACGATCGGGCTGTTCCAGTGTCCGGGTGAGCCCGGCAGCTTGGCGATCGGGTGGGATGAACCGCTTGGGTTGTACACCTCGATCCCGCCGCCGCCCGGTTCGTAGATGTACAGCAGCCCACCCGCCACGATCGGGCTGGTGCCGGCGATGTCGTTGGTCCACAGCGTCTTCAGCCGGCCACCGCGCAGCTCGTAGGCGCCGGCCCCTTCGAAGTCGGCCACGAACACGGTTGTGTGCCCCCCGTGGTGCCACACCGCCGGGGCGGTGAACAGCTGGCCTCCATGTGGGGTCGGTAGCTGCTGGACTTCCCCGCCGAGCGTCGCGTGCCGCCCCGACGGGGGCTTGACGGGTGGGTGTCCAGCCAAGCGCGAGAGGGCCAGCACGCGCATGATCCCGTCCTTGCCGGCAAGCATCACGCGGTTGTCGCCGAGCAGCGCGGGGGCGCTGGAGCCGAGGTCGAGGTCGTTGGTGTTGAGGTGTTCCTGGTCGACGGGCGTGAAGGCTTGACGCAGCTGCAGGTTGGGCACCGTCAGCTCGAGCAGCGAGTCGCCGAAGTTGGTGGTCCCGTTCCAGGGGCCGTTGCCGGTGTCGATCAGGATGCGCCTCCCGCCGGGCTCGACGACCGGTCCGCCGCGCGAGAGGATCGCGGAGTCGCTGGCGGAGCAGGTGCTCGGGATCTGCAGCGCGCGGCGGTTGGCGCACAGCGTGTTGAACAGGCTCACGAGCCTGCCGCTGGAGCGTTCGATCACGACCACGTGCCCTTGGTAGGGAGGCGTGTCGCCGAAGTAGCCGCCGGTCGCGGTGAGAATGTAGGGGCCATCGATGTTTAGCGCGGCGGCGAGCTTCTCGTGGGTGGGATCGCGCGTGACGCTCACCGGCCAGCTCCCACTGCGATCCTCGCTGCCGTCGGCGAGCGAGAGCTTGTGAATCAGCCCGTTGGGGGAGGCGGCGTACACCCACGCTCGATCGGGGTCAGCCAGCGGGCTGGCGACGGTGATCTGCGCGCTCCCGGCCCAGCCGGAGTAGCCGGGCGGGGTGAAGGTCCACAGGACGTGGCCGTCGGAGGCGTCGATCACGAGCGTCTTGCCGTAGGTGGTGGTGACGAGCACCACGTCGCGCACGGCACCGGCGACCGTTACACCGTGCAGGTAGATTGGCGAGGAGTCAACGGTCCCCGGCAGCGCGATTCGCAGACGGTGCAGGTGCCCGACGTTGGCGGCGGTGATGCCGGTGCTCGCGTTGGTCGCATCGCTGCGCTGAGGGTTGAGCCCGAACTCCGGCCAGCTCCGCAACGCGGCCGCGGCACGCGCGGTGTTCCCGTTGCCCGCGCCGTTGCTCGTGGCGGCATCGCCGGAGGTTGGCGACTTCGGGGAGGCCGGCGCAGCGGTCGAGCCGGCGGCGGTGGAGGGCGCGGAGGCCGGCGCGGCACTGCCCCCGCAGGCTGCGATCAGCAGCGCGGCGAGTGCAAGCACCAGCGGCGGGGTGGCGAGGCGTCGCAGGCGGCGCGAGGCCACAAGGCGGGCGGACATCCGGTGATGTTGTAGCAAGGTCGGTCCGTGATCACTGCACGGTCACAACCGGCGTCTGCCGCAATGCAACCATGCAAGCTGTCCCGATAGGGGATAGGAGCGACGTGCGTTCCGTGCAGCCGGTACACGACCTCTCTCTCCCGCCGGCTGCCTACCGGATCTCACGCCGGCCCGAGGCCCCCTCAACCTCGGCGCCAATGTGAGCGTCGGCGGCCCGCAGCGCCGGGTCGCCGACGCTGCGTCGCCGCGTGGGAGTGGCCGGGTGTGCCGCGCACCCGGTTATGCTGATCTCGCGGCAATCATCGAGCGAAGGGCGGGCAAGCATGGCCAAGACACCGCAGGTGGGAGAAGAGGCGCCGGACTTCGAGCTTGCCGGAACCGACGGCCCCTTCAGGCTCTCAGAGCATCGCGGCGAGCGCATCGTGCTGCTCTTCTATCCCGGTGATCGCACGATGGTCTGTACCAAACAGTTCTGCTCCTACCGTGACCGGACCGAGGACTTCAACGCGCTCGGCGCGACGGTCGTCGGGATCTCGGCTCAGGACGTCGCTTCGCACGAGGACTTCGTCGCGAAGAACTCCCTCACGGTGCCGTTGCTGGCCGATGCCGGCGGGGCCGTCGCAAAGCAGTACGGCGCATGGGGGGGACGGCTCGGCACCAAGCGGGCGGTGATCGTCATCGACGAGCAAGGGATCGTGCGCCATCGCCACGACCACCTACTCGGGCTCGACTACCAGTCGGTGGACGAGCTGAAGGCGATGCTCGACTCGCTGCCCACCCCAGCCGCCTGACGTCTGGTCTACCGGGCTGGGTGGGGCCTCCGCAAGACGAAGATCGCGGAGAATGCCCCGCGGGACACTGCGCACCGTGACTGGCCCTGACCCCTGAGTCGGTCCGGTGGGGTCAAAAAACGGGGGGGCCAAGGACGTCAGTTTCGCTTAGCGGCGATATCTCGACAAGGTTGCCGGTCGCCGCCGAGCCGCATCTTCAGAGCTATACGATCGCCCGCAGTGTTCGTTGTTCGTCCAACCCGGAGTCCTGCCAGTCTTGCTCCAATCGCGCTGTGATGAGGCTCAGCACAAACGGTACGTCGGTCAACAGAGCCCTGTCACGATCGGTGAACTCGGTGTTCGAGAGCACCGCCAAGAGCAGGTCGCCGCCCTTCACTGCCACACGCTGCGTCTGCGAATAAGGCGCGTGACGAGCAGCGGTCTCTTCAAACGTCGAACCATTCCGCTGGCAACTTTTGCCCGGTGCCAGTTCTGTCCATGGGCTCGCTCGCCCGAGAGCGCTTTGGAGGATCCTAAAGCTACGGCCACTCTCAATAGCGACCACAACCGCAACGTCATCGTGTGTTTCCGACAGCACATCGCGCGCGCCTGTTGCAAAGCAACCGAGGACCTCCAGGACATTGGAAGCAGCATCGGTGTCCAGCCGCCCGACGGCTCGTAGCGTATCCCTTACAAGATCCCGGTAGGCAATCGCTCGTTCAAGCTCGAACTCGAGCTCGCGCGAACGACGCCAGTACCCAATCGCTCTCCCGCGCTGCACCGCTCGCCCGACGAGAAGCATGAACGCGATCGCCGGAATGATCGCGGCGACCGTCAGGATGTCGGCGGCACTCATCAGACCGATTGACCTCAGGCCTGCACCAAAACCGACCATCATCACCACTGCGCTCGTCGCTACGATCCCACGGCCGAAAGCGTCATCGAGACGTAACGCCCACGTCCGCCGGAGAAGCATCAAGCGCGGCGAGTGAGGCAGAGGCCTGACTTCCGCCAGCTCAGGGGGCATCCAAACCCCGAGATCTTGCAGGTCCGTCATCCGGCGATCAACCTCAAAGCCGCGCGCCGCGCCTCAGTGTCGGCGTTATTGACGGCAAGGTCGAGTAGGACCGTCACCGCACGACTGATCTCGAGAACCATGTGGTCAGGAACGCGGGAGCCGGCGATACCCACGACGAAATACTCGCAGGTTCCGCACTCGAAGTGCACCACGCTCGGCCACAGCTCGTGGGGCGAGAGTAACTCTGCAAACGCCTGTCCGCCCGATAGGACCTCGTCAAGCGTCCACGCGGTCATTCGCTTGAGGGGAGGTTCGACTTGTCCCCGGGTACGCTCAACGCGATACTTCCCCTGGGCACGTTTGACCAGCAGGAAGGCGACCTCGAGGCGCGGCCTGATCGATTCCCCTCGCGCGATCAGGGCGTCCAGCACCTCGCCCGTCACACGCTGGTCCTCCAAAGCGGGATGAATCGGTTGGGGAGCCATTCGGCTTATCAGCCGGCGCTTGCCGCTCTCCACGTCGAGCAGATCCTGCAAGTTTGCGATGCCTGACTGCTCGCTGATGCGACGAGCCTCTTCCCGGTCCGCCTCGGCCCGCAGATAAGAAAAACCTCGCTTTACAAGGGGCACACAGAAGACCGCTCCCGCCGGCAGCGCAAGCCCAGTATGCAGATAGCCGAAGCCGCTGGTCGTCGCCCCAGCAATCCCGGTGCCCGATGCGCCCGCGCGTAGCAGCCATTTGTCTGTATTCCAGTCCGCGCAGAGCAGTCCCACAACATAGGCGACTAAGCCCTGTATGGCTGAGATCGCCGACTTGACGCTCTCGACAGCCGCCGCCACCGCATCCACCGCCGCAGCGAGCCTCTTACCCAGCTCCGTCCTTGGGACCTCGTCGCCAGACGACTCACCGGAACTCATGGCTGGATCCCGCTATGCCTTAATCGTCTGCCCATCGTGACTCATACTCATCTTCTTCTGGGAATCTCCTAGCATGTAGACTAAGCCCCGGATTCGCGTGAGTCGTGATTAACTCGTGAAGTCCCTCCGTCAGCCTCGAGCGTGGCTGCTGCGTTTGTACGTGGATTCGGTCGTCTCCAGTTGAGCGCTCCTGATGCTCGCCTGGGACGACGAGCGGGGCCTGGGTGTTACCGTCGCACAAACCTGCTTCGCTGTCGCGGCGAGAGTCCCGTGCAGTCTCTCGCCGGCGCAACGCTGCTGGGACCTGTCGATCCCGGTGAGCAGCTGACCGTGACGGTGCTGGTGCGCCGCCGCGAGGAGCTGCCGGAGATCGCCGACGCATCCGCTCGGTTGACGCGCGAGGAGCTCGCGGGTCGGTATGGAGCCGATCCGGCCGATGTCGCGAAGGTCGAGAACTTTGTGCGGGATAACGGCCTGGATGTGGGCGAAGTGGATATCGCCGCGAGGACGGTGTCGCTGTCGGGCGGTGCGGCGGCATTCGCCCAGGCGTTCGGCGTCGAGCTTCTCTCGAACGTGCTCGAGGGTCCCGGGGTGATCTCCTCGGAGGGCGAGCGCTACCCGGCGCTCGACGACCGGCAGCTGAGCTTCCTGATCGCGGAGCTCGAACGCGTCAAGCCCCTGCGCCAAGCCGCGGAAGACAAGCCACCCGCGGGATATGAACTGACGTCGCTCCGATCGCCGAGTACGGCTACCTGCTGCTCACCGTCGACATGTCCACAACCGCCCCCACGCTCACCGTCGCGTTCAAGCAAACGACCGGCAAATCACCCAAGAGCGACACGGTCATCGTCAACCTCGCGACGCGGCGGATCGTCTGAAGGCCCTACCGTGTCCACGCCCGCCGAGCAATCGATCGAGAACCAGGCCTTCGGCGATCGTCACCGCGGCGCTCGAGGCGTCGGCTCAGCGACCGTGCGCAGGCCCGCCCAGAACAGA
The DNA here is from genome assembly GCA_049510515.1 of Solirubrobacteraceae bacterium. GTDB lineage: Bacteria > Actinomycetota > Thermoleophilia > Solirubrobacterales > Solirubrobacteraceae > Palsa-744. The sequence goes on from JBEKYV010000118.1 coordinate 8,137, forward strand.
CCGTCTCTCGCTGCCGGGAATCGGCGAGCGGTCTGCGCTGCTGCTCATGCGATGCCTCCTTCTGGGGAAGATCTTGCTGGCGCCGCGGATCGGCTCCGGGCACGCGCAGACAGGCTACGCGAGAATTGACCACAACTTGTGAAGATCCCGTTATATGATACCGCGTACCGCTGCCGACATCTTGACATTTTGCCTGCTTAATGAAAGTATCCTGTAACATGGAAACCATACCTCCGGTCGATCGTGAGGATGAGTCCCGCCACGAGCAGACCGTGCGACCGCTACCGGCGTTGAACCGGGGGATTGGACTGGCACAGTTTGAGCGGGCGCTTCGCTATCCCAGCCAAACGCTGCTCGTGACTCGCTTCAGCGCGGGCTTGCTGATCGCGCTCCTCCTGCTCGGAGGGCTGGGCTATGTGATTGGCCACGGTCCGTCCGGCGCGCAGGGTTCGGTGCTCCATGCGCTGACGGACGCGGCCGCTCGCACGGGGGTCT
>JBEKYV010000119.1:0-8615 GCA_049510515.1 Solirubrobacteraceae bacterium
CCACTGTTTCCATGTCGTCTGTCGGGTGATCCCGAGCCGGGGCGACACGCCGACGTCGAGGTGCAATTGCACGATCCGATCATACGCACTGCGCCAGGGCAGATCGCATGCCTTTACGAGGGCGACGTGATCGTTGGCCACGGCACCATCACTGCGTAGGCGCCTCGCGCCCGCGCGCAAAGACCCGCCGCGCGAGCGAACCGTGCCGGCCGAACTCTAAGATCATCCGACGATGACCTCGGATCAGATCCGCGAGCGCTACCTGGCCTTCTTCGAGGAGCGCGGACACCGGCGGCTGCCGTCCGCCTCCCTGGTGCCTCCCCCCGAGGATCGCTCGGTGCTGCTCACCACGGCGGGGATGCAGCCGCTGAAGCCCTACTTCCTGGGGCGGGAGAAGCCGCCTGCGCCGCGGCTGACCAGCTGCCAGAAGTGCTTCCGCACGCCCGACATTGAGAAGGTCGGCTCGACGCTGCGGCACCTGACGTGCTTTGAGATGCTGGGGAACTTCTCGATCGGCGATTACTTCAAGCAGGGCGCGATCGAACTCGCCTGGGAGCTCTCGCGCGAGGTGTTCGGCTTCAGCGCCGAGGATATCTGGGTGACGGTGTTCGAGGGCGATGACGCGCTCGGGATGGGCGCCGACGAGGAGGCGATCGAGCTGTGGGAGGCGGTGGGGGTGCCGCGCGAGCGGATCGTCGGCTGCCCTCGCTCGGAGAACTTCTGGGAAGCGGGGCCGGTCGGGCCGAGCGGTCCCTGCTCGGAGCTGTATCTCGACCGTGGCCTTGGCTTCGGCAAGGCGGATGACCTTCCCGGCGGCGAGAACGAGCGCTTCCTGGAGTTCTGGAACCTCGTCTTCATGCAATACAACCAGGATCCGCACGACCACTTGGTGGAGCTGCCGACGCGCAACATCGACACCGGCCTCGGGCTCAACCGCATGGCCGCGATCCTGCAGGGAAAGGAGTCGGTGTTCGAGACCGACCAGTTCCTGCCGTTGATCTGGCTCGGAGAGCGGCTTGCGGGCAGGCGCTACGGCGACGACTTCCCCACAGACCGCGCGCTGCGGATCCTCGCCGACCACGCGCGCGGGATGTCGTTCTTGGTGGCCGACGGTGTCGTGCCCTCCAACGAGGAGCGCGGGTATGTGCTGCGCCGGGTGATGCGCCGCGCGATCCAGCAGGGCCGCACACTGGGCATGATGCCGGGCTTCCTCGTGCGCTACGCCGAGGTCGTGCACGAGCTGATGGGCGCCGTCTATCCCGAGCTGACCACGCAGCGCGCCGCGATCAAGAAGTGGCTGGCGGCCGAGGAGGAGGGCTTCGGGCGCACGCTCGAGCAGGGCACGCGTCTGCTGGAGGAGCTGATCAAACGGGCGCTCGACGCCGACGACGAGGGGATCGCGGCGGCCGACGCCTTCGAGCTGCACGACACCTACGGCTTCCCGTTTGACCTCACGCGGGAACTGGTCGCCGAGCGCGGTCTCGGCGTCGACCCCGAGGGCTTCGAGCGGTTGATGGACGCGCAGCGGGCGCGGGCGCGCGCGGCGTCGAGCGGTGGAGCGCAGGCCTCCGGCGAGGACCCGCGCGAGCGCGCGCGGGAGCTGGCGGCGCAGGCGGGCTTTCAGACGCGCTTCACCGGCTATGAGACCGAGACCCAGCGGACTGCGGTTGGCGCGCTGGCTCGCGTCACGGCAAATGGCTCGGCGGCTGACGAGGTGGCACCGCGCAGTGAGGGTGCTGAGGGGGGCACTGCCGATGGAGCAGGCGGCCGCTATCTGGTCAAGCTCGCGGAGTCACCGTTCTACCCGGCCGGTGGCGGTCAGGTCTCCGACGTGGGCACGATCGAGTGCGAGCACGGCGACTGCCGCGCGCGCGTGGAGGGCGTCTTCCGTCTCGGCGACGACCAGGCGCTCGCCGTGGTGCTCGAGCAGGGGACGCTCGATCCCGACGAGCCGGTGCTTGCCCGCGTCGACCACGCCGCCCGCCACGCGACCGAGTGCAACCACACCGCCACCCACCTGTTGCACGCCGCGCTGCGCGAGCGCCTGGGCGAGCACGTGCGCCAGGCCGGCTCCTACGTCGGCCCCGACAAGCTGCGCTTTGACTTCAGCCACTCCGCGGCGCTGAGCGCCGAGGAGCTGCGCGACGTCGAGGATCGCGTGAACGAGTGGATCCTCGCCGACGACCCGGTGCGCCCGATCACCACCACGCTCGAGGAGGCCCGCCGCCTCGGCGCGATGGCGCTGTTCGGCGAGAAGTACGGCGAGGTCGTGCGGATGGTGCAGATTGGCGAAGGCAACTATTCCCGCGAGCTGTGCGGCGGCACGCACGTTCGCGTCACGGCTGAGATCGGGCTCTTCCACATCCAGAGCGAGACCTCCAGCGCCGCCAACGTGCGCCGCATCGAGGCGCTCACCGGGCCGGCCGCGGTGGGGCTGTTGCGCGCGCACGACCGCTGGCTGGCGGAGGTCGCCACCACGCTGCGCACCCGCCCCGAGGGCGCGCCCGAGGCGGTGCGCGAACGGGAGCTCGAGCGCCGGCGGCTGGAGAAGGAGCTGAAGGCGCTCCGCGCCGGCGGTGGGGCCGGTGGAGCGGGCGGCGGTGGCGGTGCAAATGGTGGAGGAGCAGGCTTCGGTGTCGATCTGGAGGCCCTCGCCGCGCAGGCCACTGAGATCGCCGGCGCGCGCGTGTTGAGCGCGACCGTCGAGGTCGCCGACCCCAAGGCGCTGCCGGAGCTGGTCGACCGTCTGAAGGGCAAGCTGCCCGACGCGGCGATCGTGCTCGGCGGTGCGCTCGACGGCAGGGTGCACCTGATCGTCGGCGTCGCCCCCTCGCTGGTCGAGCGCGGCGTGAAGGCCGGCGCGATCGTCAAGGCGGCCGCGGCGCTCGTCGGTGGCGGCGGCGGCGGACGCGACACCCTCGCCCAGGCGGGAGGGCGCGAGGTGGAGAAGCTCCAGGAGGCGCTCGCGGCCGGCCGCGCCGCGATCGAGGCCGCGCTCGCCAGCGGTTGATGCGCGTGCTGGGTCTCGACTACGGCAGCGCCCGGTGCGGCTGTGCGCTCGCGGACCCCACGGGGACGATCGTCACCCCGATCGAGGCGATCTCGCGACCGGCCACCCGCCGCGGCCTGGACGCGCTGGCGGCGCTGGTGGCAGAGCAGGAGGTCGAGCGGGTCGTCGTCGGCCTGCCGCTTTCGCTATCGGGGGAGGAGAGTGCGCAGACAGGCGAGACCCGGGAGTGGGCAGCCAGACTGTCGCAGCGGCTGGGGGAGGGGGTGCCGGTGGAGCTGCACGACGAGCGCCTCACCACGCGCATGGCGCAGCGGATGGAGGGTGCCCAGACGTCCGAGGACTCGCGCGCGGCGGCTCTGATGTTGGAGTCATGGCTAGCTTCCGCTCCCGGCGGGAATCCATGACCGCTCGACAGCAGGAGGGGGGACCATGGCCGTCAGCGTGACCAGACGGCGCAGGCGCCTCGGGGCGCTTGCCACCCTGGTTGTCCTCGTCGCGGGGGCCTTGCTGATCGCCACGGCCCTCCACAAATCCACTGCTCCCCCTCCTCCTCCCCCTCCAAAGATCGTGCGGATCACGATCCCGGAGGGTGAGACCCGCGGGCAGATCGCGCGGATCGCCACGGGCGAGGGGTTGAGCGGCAGCTATCTGGTCGCCGCGCGACGCTCCTCCCTGCTCGACCCCGCCCGCTACGGGGCGCCGGCGGGGACACCCAACCTCGAAGGCTTTCTGTTCCCCGCGACCTACGAACTGTACGCCGGCTCGCCCGCCCGGCATCTCCTCGCGCTGCAGCTGCAGGCGTTCGAAGAAAACTTCGGCCGCTCCGAGATCCGCCGTGCGCGCGCGCTTCACATAACGCCCTACCAGCTGCTGATCGTCGCCTCGATGGTCGAACGCGAGGCACTGCTCGAGCGCGACCGGCCGAAGGTCGCCGCAGTGATCTACAACCGGCTGCGCCTGGGGATGGCGCTCGGGATCGACGCGACGATCCGCTATGCGCTCAATGACTTCTCGGCGCCTTTGACTGAGGCGCAGCTGCAGACCAACTCTCCTTACAACACGCGCACCCACGTCGGCCTGCCGCCCACGCCGATCAGCAACCCCGGGGTGGCGGCGATCGAGGCGGCCGCCCACCCGGCGAACGTGCCCTACCTCTATTACGTCAATGACGCCGACGGCTGCGGGGACCTCGTGTTCTCCACGAGCGACGCCGAATTCGAACACAACGCGGCCGCCTACCAGGAAGCGGTGAATCGCAACGGTGGGCGCGAACCGACGTGCAAGAAGCGGGGACAGTGAGTCCCGCGGTCGATTCCGGCTCGCAGAGCTCCGGGGTCCCTTTCGGCGCGCAGCGGCCCGTGGACTCCGAGGCGCCCACGCCCCGGACCCGTCTGGGTGTGCTCGGCTGGCCGGTGGCGCACAGCCGCTCACCCGCGATGCACAACGCTGCGCTGCGGGCGCTTGGTTTGGCGCCGCTATGGACCTACCAGCGGCTGCCGGTGCCCGACGAGCCGCCGGGGCTGTTCGAGGAGGCGACCCGCGCGCTCGGCGGCGCGGGCTTCCACGGCGCCAACGTGACGATCCCTCACAAGCAGCGGGCGCTCGCGCTCGCCCAGGAAGCAACCGAGGCGGCGCGCGCGATCGGCGCCGCCAACACGTTGACGTTCGCCCCCGACGGGACGATCGCCGCGGAGAACACCGACGCGCCCGGACTGATCGCGGCGATGGAGCGCGCCGGCCACTCGCCCCGGGGCCTCACCGCGACGGTGCTGGGGGCCGGCGGTACCGCGCGCGCGGCGGTGTGGGCGCTGCGCGAGGCGGGGGGGTTGGAGGTGTCGGTGTGGAACCGCACGGCGGGCCGTGCGCTGGCGCTCGCGGACGACTTCGGGATTCGGGCAGTGGCGTTGCCCGAAAGTACCGACATCCTGATCAACTGCACTTCGGTTGGACTAGTACCCCCGGCTAGCGCCACCGAGAGCGGCCTCAACCTGCTGAGCCTTGAGCACGATCTGGTCGGTAGGTACTCGTATGTGGTTGATTTCGTCTACGCCCAAGGCTCGACCGAGCTGCTCGCGCTCGCACGCGAGCAGGGAGTGCCGACGCTCGACGGCCTGGAGCTGCTCGTCGCCCAGGGTGCGCTCAGCCTCGAAGCGTGGACCGGGCGCCCTGCTCCGCTTGAGGTCATGCGTCACGCGGCCTGCGAGGGGGACGCCGGTTGCTGAGCCGAGCCCGGGGAGGGGGGGAGGATGAGCGCCTCCGACGAGAGCCCCGACCTGCACGAGATCTTTGGGATGGAGTTCGAGCAGGCGCAGGAGCGTCCCGTGGTGGTAGCGCTACCGGAGCGCGAGCCCCCGCGTGTGGAAGCGGAGGTCATCACCGAAAGCGCGGTCGTGCCCGGCGGGGGCCAGGCCGCGCCACCTGAGCCCGCGGCGCCGGCTCCCGCCCAGCAGCAGCCCGAGGTGCGCCAGGGCATCACCTCGCCCTCGCGGCGCGGAAGCTCCTCGCGCTTCCTGACCGACGTGATCGTCGACATGGGCCTGGTCGCGCGCGAGCGCGTGGACGACGCGATCGCCACCTCGCGCAGCTCCGGGACGACGCCCGAGCGGGTGCTGGTCGAAGGCGGGATCCTCACCCATGACGGCCTCGCGCGCGCGCTGGCCGAGCGCTACGGCCTCGACCACCTCGACCTCGGCGTTTTCCAGGTGGACATGGGTGCCGCCAATCTCGTGACGACCGCGGCGGCCAAGCGCTACCAGGCGGTGCCGGTCGCGTTCGTGGACAAGCGCACGCTGCTGGTGGCGATGACCGACCCATCCAACGTGCTGGCGGTCGACGACATCGCGATCATGACCGGCTACGAGGTGCGCGTGGCGGTCGCCGCGCCCGACGACATCGCCGCGCTGATCTCGCGCCTGGACCGCCTCGACGACGTGGTCGCCGCTAGCGGCGAGCTGGCCGAGGGCGAGGAGGCGCAAGCGGAGGTCGTCGAGCTACACGAGACCGACGACGACGCGCCGGTCATCAAGCTGGTCAACCAGATCGTCGCCCAGGCGGTCGAGCAGGGCGCCTCCGACGTGCACCTCTCGCCCGACGGCAAGGAGACGCGCGTGCGCTTCCGCGTCGACGGGGTGCTGCAGGACATCACAACGGTGCCGCGCAAAATGGGCCCGGGGGTCGTCTCGCGCATCAAGATCATGGCGGAGCTCGACATCTCCGAGCGCCGGCTGCCCCAGGATGGGCGCGTGGGCCTCACCGTCGACGGCCGTCACGTCGATCTGCGCGTGGTGACGCTGCCGAGCGTGCATGGCGAGTCGATCGTGATGCGCATCCTCGACAAGGACTCCGTCGTGATGAAGCTCGAAAAGCTCGGCATGGGCGAGGAGGAGCGCGAGCGCTTCGAGCACGCCTTCCACCAGACCCACGGCGCCGTGCTCGTCACCGGCCCGACCGGGTCGGGTAAGTCCACCACGCTGTATGCGGCGCTGCAGGAACTCAACACGCCGGAGAAGAACATCATCACCGTCGAGGATCCCGTGGAGTACCAGGTCGAGGGGATCACCCAGGTGCAGGTCTCGCCGAAGGCCGGCCTCAACTTCGCCACCGGTTTGCGCGCGATGGTGCGCGCCGACCCCGACGTGATCATGGTCGGTGAGATCCGCGACCGCGAGACGGCGCAGATCGCGATCGAGTCTGCCCTGACAGGGCACCTCGTGCTCTCCACGCTGCACACCAACGACGCCCCCTCCGCGATCACGCGCCTGATCGAGATGGGGATCGAGCCCTTCCTCGTCGCCTCCGCCCTGGACTGCGTGCTCGCGCAGCGCCTCGTGCGCACGCTCTGCTCGCACTGCAAGAAGCGCACGATCATCTCCGCGGAGGTGCTGCGCCAAAATGGGTATAAGGCGATCGTCGACCTCGAGGCCTACGAGCCGGTCGGCTGCCGGCGCTGCGGCGGCTCGGGCTACCGCGGCCGCGCGGGGATCTACGAGGTGATGAGCGTCACCTCCGAGATCCGCGCCCTCGCGCTGGAACGCCGCGCCGCCGAGCAGCTCGGCGAGGTGGCGATGCAGCAGGGGATGCGCCGCCTGCGCGACGACGGCCTCGACAAGGTCCGCCAGGGCCGCACGTCGATTGCGGAGCTGGCGCGTGTACTCGGTGGCGGCTAGCAAGATTTCTTGCATCGGCGGCACCCACTAGAATTTTCGTCCACTCGCCCGCGCGCAGCCGCGCAAACTGGACCGGCGGGGCCGATGGGCAGGGCGATGGGCATCGATTTCGCAGACCTCGTGATGGAGGTCGTCTCCCGCCGCGCTTCGGATCTGCACATGGCAGCCGGGGCGCATCCCACCGTGCGCGTGCGCGGGCGCCTGACGCCGCTTGAGGACTACCCGATCCTGCAGCCGGCCGACACCCGCGAGATCATCTACTCGATCCTCACCGGCGACCAGCGCCAGCGCCTGGAGACCGACTGGCAGCTCGACTTTGCCTACTCGATCCCCGGCCACGCCCGCTTCCGCGTCAACGCCTACTTCCAGCGCGGGGCGATCGGCGCCGCGTTCCGCCTGATCCCCGTCGGGCTCACCTCGATCGACGAGCTGGGCCTGCCCGCCACCGTGCACGAGTTCACGCGAAAGCCGCGCGGCTTTGTGCTGGTGACCGGCCCCACGGGCTCGGGCAAGTCGACCTCGCTGGCGGGAATGATCGACGCGATCAACCAGACGCGCGACGAGCACATCATGACGATCGAGGATCCGATCGAGTTCCTGCACCCGCACAAGCGCTGCATCGTCAACCAGCGTGAGTTGGGCTCCGACGCGAAGAGCTTCGGCGAGGCGCTGAAGGCGGCCCTGCGCCAGGACCCCGACGTGATCCTCGTCGGCGAGATGCGCGACCTGGAGACGATCTCCACCGCGCTGACCGCCGCCGAGACGGGCCACCTCGTGTTCGCGACGCTGCACACGCAGGACACCGCGCAGACGATCGACCGCATCATCGACGTCTTCCCCTCCCACCAGCAGGGGCAGGTGCGCGTGCAGCTGTCGGTCGCGCTGCAGGGGATCGTAACCCAGCAGCTGATCCCCACCGCCGACGGCTCCGGGCGCGTGGTGGCGTGCGAGGTGCTGGTGCCGACGCCCGCCGTGCGCAATCTGATCCGCGAGGGCAAGACCCACCAGGTCTACTCGGTGCTGCAAACCGGCACCGCGCACGGGATGCAGACGATGGACGCCTCGCTGGCGTCGCTCGTGCGCAGCGCCAAGATCTCCCAGAAGATGGCCGAAGCGCGCTCGTCCACCCCCGAAGAGCTGCGGCGCCTGCTCGGCGCCGGCTCGTTGGCAGCGTAAAGAGGGGCGGTAGGACGTCGTGAGCACGTACGTCTTCAAGGCGATGGACCTCGCCGGCGCGAAGGCGAAGGGGGAGGTCGACGCCGAATCCAAGCAGGCGGTCTCCGACCAGCTGAAGTCGCGCGGGCTGATCGTCCTTGACATCGCCGACAAGCACACCTCGCGGGAGATCAACCTCACCTTCATGGAACGGGTCACCGCCTCCGACCTGGCGGTCTTCTCACGCCAGCTGGCGACGATGATCACTTCCGGAATGAGCATCC
>JBEKYV010000012.1:0-18887 GCA_049510515.1 Solirubrobacteraceae bacterium
CTCCGGCGGGGTGCGGTCCTCGTGACCCTCCGCAAACGGGTCCTGCTCCACGTCGATCGGATCGGGGGGCGTGCAGCGCGGCTCGCCGCCCGGCCGCCGCGAACGCTCGCCCGCCACGATCGTCTTGTACCCGGTGAGCGGGTCCACGCGGATCTCAGGCATCAGTGGCCCCCCCTGGAAACTCGTTGCGGCTTGACGGCTGCAGCTTTGCGGCCGCCCATCAACGAATCTCCACAACACACCACCGCGGCTACCCCGCCATCGCGTGGCGCCGGACTTCGCGTTCCAGCGTGGCAACGCTCGGGTAGCCGCCCTGGCGGATATAGCTGCGTTCTCCGCGGCGGTTGTAGAAGATCGTGGCGGGCACCAGCGTCGAGTCCGAAACTTCCACGCCGATCTGGGTGGACGGGTCGAAGTAGCTGGGGTAGCTCACCGGGAATGAGCGGAGGAATTCCAGCGGCTTGGCACGGGAGGTGTCGCCGGAGTCGAGTCCGACAAACGCGACCTCCCGCCCGAGGTTGGTCGCCGCGCGCTGGAAAATGCCCCACTCGGCTCTGCACTGTTGGCACCACGATGCCCACTTGTCGAGCACCACCGGCCACCCCTTCAGCGCCGCCAGCCGCGCCTTCAGCGCTCCCGCGCCGCCGCCCGGCAGCTGGTCGGCCTGCGCATGCAATGCCGCCAGCGGCGCCGGTGACCCCGCCAGGCGGGCCTGCATCTGCGCGGGGGTCAGCCGCTGCGCCGGCGGGGTCTCCGTGGGGGACTTGCTGCTCGCCAACTGCACGACACCCACCACCAGCACTGTGGCGAGCGCCAGCCCACAGGCAAGTGCGATGAGGTGCTTCGGAGACATCGCGCTGAGGATGCCAGATCACGTCGATGAAGCCCCCCCTTCAATCCGGCCGCGGAGTGCTGTATCTTGGATGTACCTGGAGCCAAGTTGCTCCGGGTATACGGGGGTCTGCCGGCGGGGCCGGCGCTCCGAGCCACGCCGAGTGCTCATTCTGCGGCGGCTCCATCTCGAAGTCCATTGCCTCTTATGGCCGAGTCCACCCCAGTGGCCCTTGCGGTCGCGTCCATCCCAAGCTCCGCCGACATCGCGCGGGCGGAGGAGCTCGTGCGCGAGCGCTTCCTGCACGAGGGGGAGGACGCCGCCGTCGCGCTGGCCCCCGGCAGCGCCCGCCGGCGGGCGCTGGACGCCGCGCTGGCGGAGCTGGATGAGCACGCCCGCTACCCCTCAACCGCGTGGCGGCGGGAGTTCTCGCTGCTGCTGGGCCTCGAAAGGGTGCTCTCCGACGATGAGCCGCGGCTGCGCGACGGCACCGTGCTCTCCGCCCACCAGGTGGACGCGCTCTCGGGCACACTCACCGCGCTGCTGGCGGAGGCCGAGCGTTCGGGCGCCAACGGCAGTGGCAACGGCCGCGCCGCGGCCGCCGCCTCGCCGGAGCTGCTGGCCTCGGCGGCGATCCTCGGCAACGGGAAGGGCCCTGCCGATGGCTCCCCCACTCGCTCGGCGCGACCGGCGGCCGGCGAAGATGAGCAAAGAAAGGAGGAGGAGGAGGAAGAAGAGGAGGAGATCGAGGCCGAGGAGGATGAGGAGGAGGGGGAGGAAGAGGAGGAGCTGGGCGACCTCGAGGACGAGCTGGAGCCGCTCCCCGAGAGCGACACCGAGGAGTCCGAGGAGAGCGACGAGGAGCCGCTGGACTGGGTGGACGAGGACGAGGAGGAGGTGCTCGCCGACCAGCCCGAGGACCCCAACGCGGCGAAGCGCTTCTGGTTTGAGCACGCCACGGGCGCCGGCAAGACCGTGGCGGCGCTGGGCTTTGTCGAGGCCTCGCAAACCGGCGGCATCCTGATCCTCACCCACCGGCGCAACCTCGTCGATCAGTTCCTCGGCGAGCTGCGCGACCGCGGCTACTCGCGGCGCATCTCCCGCCCGCTGTACATGGGCGAGGACTCCACCCAGGGCCCCGTGTCGGTTGAGACCTACCAGTGGTTTGTGCGCAACGCCGGGCGCATCTCCAGCGCTTACACGATCGTGATCTGCGACGAGGCCCACACGGCGCTGGGCGAGAAGACCAGCGGCGCGATTCGCGCGTGGACGGGGCCGATCTTCATCGGGATGACCGCCACCGGGGCGCTGATCGCACGCCACGTCACCGACCTCTTCCCCACCCAAACCTCGCGCTTCGACCTCGCCCAGGCCGCACGCCGAGGGGTGATCTCCCCCCTGCGCTGCGTGCGCATCCCGCCGGGCGTGGGCGTGCGAACGATCGCCAAGGTGCCTTTGAGAAGGGGTGAGGTGGACATCGAGTTCGACCAGGAGGAGCTCGCGCAGCTGCTCGACCAGCAGCCCTTCAACCTGGCGATGGCCAACCTCTACCGCACCCGCTTCAACGGCGTGCCGGGCGTCGTGTACGCGGCGGGCGTACGCCACGCCTACAACCTCGCCGAGGCCTTCCGCGCGGAAGGGATCAAAGCGCAGGCGGTCTCCGGCGAGACCCCCAAGCGCGAACTGGCCAGCATCCTCGCGCGCTACGAGCGCGGGGAGATCGACGTGCTGATCAACGCGCAGCTGCTGGCGGAGGGCTGGAACAGCCCGCGCGCCACCGTCTGCGTGCACCTCGCGCCGACGGCCTCCAAGCGCATCTACCAGCAGCGCGTGGGCCGCGTCACGCGCCGCAACCCCGGCAAGGAGGCGGGGCTGGTCGTGGACTTCGTGCATCCCGCCACAAAGCACGACGACCCGGTCGTGACGCTGCACTCGCTGCTCGACCGCGACGTCTACCGCGGCGGGGCGATCGTCGTCGGCCCCGTGCGCCGCGGGCGCGGGCGGCGGATGCGCGTGGAGCGCCGCGTGCTGCCGGTGTGTGCGGAGGAGGAGCGGCGCTTCGCGGTGTTCGAGCGCGAGCTGTGGCGGATCGCGGTGGAGAACCTCGACTACGGCGAGCAGCACGTGTGGGCGGCGCTGGCCGGCGCGCGCGTCACCGCTCCCGGCTGGCGGCGGGCGCGGGCGATGCTGCACTTCGACCGCGGCGGCGAGCTGAAGAGCAGATTTTTGATCACCGCCGTGCAGCGCAACCCCAGCCCGCAGCTGCGCTTGCGCGCGCTGGCGGACATCGCCGCCGGCCGCGACCCCGACGCGTTTGACACCGCGATCGACGTGATCGGCGCGTGGCCGCGCGATGAGCGCCGCGAGGCCTCCAAGATCATGCTGCGCGCCCTCGTGGAGCGGCGCATCGGTCGCCGCGACCAGGCCAGCGCGTGGATCTGGCGGTTGGCGGAGTACACACGCGAGTTGCACGAGGAGTACGCGGTGCAACGCTGGCCAGAGACCAAGAGATTGCTGGGCCTTTTGGTCAACTCCTCCGGCGGCGCCCACGCGCGCAACGCCAGGCGGCTGATCCACGCCTCGCGCAAGCAAGACCGCCGCCTCGCCGCCGCTTTGCTGGCGGCCGCCCTCGCGCACACGCCCGAGGCCGAAGAGGCGCTGCGCGGCGCGCGCACGCGGATGGCGCGCAAGCCCCCTGCTTTGGCGCGCGAGCTGCTGCGCAACTTCCCCAAGCGCCGCGCGCGCAACAACAAGCGCAAGCGCAAAGGCCCCAAGGGCGCGGGTGGGCCGGGCGCGCGGCCGAGGCCCGGGACAGCCGGGGTGCCGATCCCCGTCTCCAGCCAGGCGGAGAGCATCGCGCAGGCCGTCAGCGTCGCCGAGGGCGTTGGGGAGCCGGTGGTGGCCGCGGTGGTGGGAGTCGCAGCAGAGAGCACGGCGGTGGCGGTGGACGCCTCCACCTCGGCGCCCGGCGCGGAGGGGGACACCAAGGAGCTGGGGCGGGCGCCGGAGGCGTCGAGCACAGCTTCGTCCAGCCCCACCAAGTCGGGGCCGCGGCCGCGCGTGCAGCCCAAAGCCCGGGCACGCACCACCAAGAAGCCGGTGGAGTCGCCCAAGGAGGCCGTCGAGTCGGCCGCCGCGCGCGTGCAAGCCGCGAGTGCCGCCCTCGCGGGGGACGAGGAGAAGAAGAAACCCACCCGCGCCAAACCGGCTGCGAGCAAACGCGCCAAAGCGGCCAAACCGAAAGCTCCCTCGCGCGAGACGTCCGACGGCTGAGCTTGCGATCCCCGGGCCTCGAGGAGGAGGCCGCCGGCGCACAACCTCGCTGGTGTCTTTGCTCAGTGCAGCGCTCTCACCGGGGCGGCGCTCGTCATCGAGCGCATGCCGCCGCGCGCGGCCTGGGCGACTCCCACGTCTACGTCCTCCGCCAGCACCGCCCGCATGTCCAGCTCCACCGTCTCTTCGCTGAGATACGCGTTATCCGCTGAGATCCTGCCACCCGCCCGGGGCTCCGGGCGGCGGTCTTCGGCGGTCACGTCTCCGCGAGCGGCCGAGCGCTGTGGCGCGGTCGAGTGCCCTGATGCGAAGAGCGTGTCGTCCCCGGCGTCCGCGGGCGTCTCATTTGCCGCACGGACCACCGCGGGGCCGAGAGCCTCGTGTTCTTTGCTCATCACCTCGCCCGGATCGGCGCCGTGCCGGCGCCGAAGCTCAAGGTGCTCGCGGATGACATCGTCTAACAACCCCATTGCGCAGTCGCACTCTAGCGATCCTCCCGGCGTCTTTTTTCGCGACGCCCTACACTTGCCCTGCGGCCACCCGCCGTTTTCGGCCGTGTGCGGGGCTATAGCTCAGTTGGGAGAGCGCCTGGATCGCACCCAGGAGGTCGGGGGTTCGAGTCCCCCTAGCTCCATAATAAAATCCCTGCAAATGGGCATGTGTTTAGATGTTTAGGTAGTCCCGCTCTGAGCGCACGCTCGAAGGCGGGAGGCGGTCGTGGGTCGGCCCGATCGCCGCCGGGCAGCTCGTAGGCTTGAGCAGATGTCGCGCACAATTGAGGACCGCAACCACCGCATGCTGCGCACACGCGACACGATGGACCGTGCATTTGCCCAGCCGCTCGACGTGCCGGCGCTTGCGCGTGTCGCCCACATCTCACCGGCCCACTTCAGCCGACAGTTCCGGGCAACGTTTGGCGAGACGCCGCACCGCTACCTGCAGCGCCGCCGGGTGGAGCGTGCGATGGAGCTGCTGCGCGAAACCGGCCGTCCCGTAACCGAGATCTGCTTCGACGTCGGGTTCAACAGCCTCGGCACATTCACTCGCACCTTCCGCGAGATCGTCGGCGAGCCACCTTCGGCCTACCGTCGGCGTTTCGCCGGTGATGGCGCCGCGCTGCGTGTGCCGGCCTGCTGGGCGATGGCGTGGCTGCGCCCGGCCGGGTAAAAGAAGAGCAGATTTGGAGTAGCAGGCCGCTGCGGGCGCTCTCTAACGTGACATTCATGCTCAAAAAAATCAGCCACACCTTCATCCATGTTCTCGACCAGGACGAGGCGCTCGACTTCTATGTGGGCAAGCTCGGGATGGTCGTGCACACCGACGCCGACCTGGGCGTCATGCGCTTTCTGACTGTCAACCTGCCCGACCAGCCCGACGTCGAGCTGGTACTGATGCTCCCGGGACCGCCCGCCTACGACGACGCCACCGCCACGGAGATCCGCGAGCTCGTGGCGAAGGGAGCCGCCGGCGGCGGCGTGATCTTCGAGACCGACGACTGCCGCGGCACCTACGAGCGACTGCGGGGCGCGGGCGTTGAGTTCACGCAGGAGCCGACAGAGCGCTTCTACGGGACCGACTGCGCGTTGCGCGATCCCTTCGGCAATCCGATCCGCTTCACCCAGCCACCGGAGGGGCCAATCGTCGTGCCCTCGGCCGAGGAGCTGCAGGCGCAAGCCTGACAACGATACGGTCCCTGGGACCTCCCGCCGCAGGCGGACAGAGCATGACCGCGACTGACCAGACCGTGGAGCGCTCGCCAACCCACCCCGGCGAGCCGCTTCAACGCTCAGTACCGTAACCCAACCCAAAGGAGGATGCCATGCCCGACACCAAGACGCGCGTCAACAAGATCAACACGGTCGTCATCCCCGTGTCCGATCAGGACGGGATGATCGCGTTCTACGTCGAGAAGCTCGGCTTTCAGAAACGCACCGACATACCCTTCGGCAACGGCTACCGCTGGGTGGAAGTCGCGCCGGAGGACGCGGACACGACAATCGCCCTCGCCCCACCACCGCCTGACGGCAAGCCCGCGGGCAACCGCGAAACGGGCATCGGCCTGCAGACCGACGACATCGACGCCTACCATGCCGAGCTGAAGGCCGCCGGCGTGGATGTCGACGCCGAGGTCAGCCGCATGGGCGACCCGGTGCCGCCGCTGTTCTGGCTGCGCGATCCCGAGGGCAACTCCCTGATGGTGGTCGGCTGAGGGCCGCCCGACGAAGAGGGGCGGCCACTTGGTCGCCCCTCTCTGTAACGTGCCCGATATGAGCAAGACCTTCCTGCTCGGCGCTCTCGCCGTGGCCGCGGCCGTTTCGCTCAGCACGAGCGCGCCGGCGCCGGCTGCCAAGTCCATCGAGTGCCAGCACCCCGTGGTGACTGGTGTGGAAATCTCACACCTGCGCCACGTGAGCCGCGCGACCGCGTGCCCCGTGGCTCTGGCGCTGTATCGCTGGGAGAACAAAGACAGCAACGGGGCCAGGCTGTACAAGTGCGCGGGCAAACCGCCCGGCATGGCCGTGCTCAAGCTGCACACCTTCGACGGCTGGGCGCTGAGCATCGCGAAATCTGGCTACTTTGAGATGTCGCGCGGGCAGAGTTCGTTCTACGTGAGCGGCACCGACTTCCCGCTGGCCTGCAATTAGCGGCGTACACCCGCCGTCCGCGTGGTATGGATGCGGCATGTCTCCAAGCGAGGAAGCCCAATTCGACAACCCCGCGTACGCGTCGCTGTGCGGTGCGCATGCGCAGCTCGCGCAGGTACGGGGGCGTGCGCGCCGCTACCCGGACGACGTGGCTCCGTTCCTCGGGCTGCCCACGCCGCCCACGGCCCAGGACTGGCGGGACGCCGCCGATCTGGTGGCGCCCGGAACCTTCGTGGCGGGCCGCTACGGCGGCGCCGAGCTGCCAGACGGCTGGCAGGCGGTTCAGGCGTTCGATCTGGTGCAGATGGTCGAGGAGCGCGTCACGGGGGCCGACTTCGCGGCGGCGATCCCGCTCGGCGCTGGCGATGTCCCCGAGATCCTCGAGCTGGTCGCCCAGACCGAACCGGGGCCGTTTCTGCCCAGAACCATCGAGCTTGGCGATTACCTGGGCATCAGGCGCGACGGGAAGCTCGTCGCGATGGCCGGCGAGCGCTTTCATCTGGACGGCTGGACAGAGATCAGCGCCGTGTGCACCAGGCCCGACCATCGTGGTCAGGGGCTGGCGTCGCAGCTCATGGGCGCGTTGATCGCCGGCATCAAGCGTCGCTCGGAGCGAGCATTCCTGCACGTGATGAGCACCAACACGGGCGCGATACGGCTCTACGAAGAGCTGGGTTTTCGCGTGCGGCAAACCGCGACGCTCACCGTGGTGATGCGCGAGCCGCCCGGTTGAGGCCCCAAACCCACCAACCGACTTCCCCCGGCCCAACCGGCGTCTCACCCCACCGATTGGCTGCTCTCCCGAGCCGGCGCCAGCCGCTCGACCGCTTCGAGGATCGTCCGCAGCCCCCCCTCGGTTTCGGTGTTGAGCGCGTCGAGGATCTGCTGGGCGTCCTTGAAGGTGTTTTCCGAGCGGGCGTCGGAGGCGATCGACTGCACGTCCTGGCCGACCATGATGATCGACAGCAGCACCAGCTGGATGAAGGTCTGGGCGATCCACGCGACGATCAGGATCAGGCCGGGCTTGGTGAGGAACTTGGGCACGTCGCCGTCGCTGAGCACGCCCGCCTCGATCAGCACCGCCGGCAGACTGGTGAGCGCGATCAAACAGAAGATGTACGCCATCGCCATCGACCCCACGGCGTGCGTGATGATCACCGCGAGCTTGGCGTTGAAGCCCTGCACCTCGCTCATCGCATGCCTGATTTCAGCGGGGTTGAGCCGCACCGCGCGGTTGAGGTGGTGGCGTGTTTTGACGGCGTGGGGCGGCGTCGCGGCGGCGGAGGCGGCGTCTGGTGGTGTCATCGGCGTGTCCCTTCGGTTGGATGGGTTGGTTCCGAGCAGAGACGTTAATGGCCTTGCCGGCAGGGCCGCATGCGGCCCTGCCCAGGAGCGCGCATGCGCGCTCCTGCCGATGGCGCATGCGCCATCGGGGACGAGCCGCATGCGGCTCGTCCGGGTACCGCGCATGCGCGGTACCCACCACTCTCACGCTGCTCACAGGCCGGATGTGGCAGCCTTCCCGGCTCGACTCACCGCGCACCCGCGCGCGCGTCGGCTGTTATGCACTCGCACATGCGCCGCAACGCACTCATCATCCTAGGGGTCGCAGTGCTCGTTTGGGGCGTTTTGGCGATCGCGCTCGGCTCGCCCAGCCTGAGGCTGGCAGGCTCGGGCACCAGCACAAGCACGGCGTCGAGCGGCGTCTCGCCCGCGTGCCTGCCGAGCACCTTCGACCGCAGCGCCGCACTGGGGGCAGGCACCGGCGTCGATGTCTCGCCCGCGCCGGGTAGCGTCACCGCCAACCCCCACACCCAGATCAGCTTCCTCGGGGCGCCCACCGCGGAGATCCGCGCGGTCTCCGTCACCGGCACGCGTAGCGGCGCCCACCCCGGCAGCCTGCGCGGATACTCGCAGGGCGACGGTGGGAGCTTCGTGCCCGACACGCCCTTCGACGCCGGCGAGCGCGTGAGCGTGCATGCCACGGTCGGCGCCGGCAGGCGGGTGGCGTTCGAATTCCGTGTCGACACCCCCTACCCGACGGGTGGCGTCCCCGACTTCGGCAACCCCCGCGCGGCGCCCGCCGACTACCAGAGCTTCGCCACTCTGCCGGGCGCGCAGGTGCCGATCCTGGGCGTCACCGTGCCCGACCACGACCCCGCCGCGGGCGACATCCTCACAACCAACGGTCCGGGGCCAGGACAGTATGGGCCGCTGATCTACACGCCGCAGGGCCGGCTCGTGTGGTTTGACCGGCTGCCGGGCGGCGAAACGGCGGAGGACCTCAGCGAGCAGAGCTACGCCGGCAAGCGCGACCTGACCTGGTGGCGGGGGCGCGTGCTCGAACTGGGCTTCGGCCAGGGCGAAGACCTCGTGATGAACTCCAGCTACCAGACCGTGGCGAGGGTCCCCGGCGCCAACGGGCTGCACGCCGACCTGCACGACTTCCAGATCGCCCCTCGCGGCGTCGCCTACATCACCGCCTACAACCCGATCCGCTGCAACCTCTCGCCGCTGGGGGGCGCGCGCGACGGGGCGATCATCGACACGGCGATCCAGGAGATCGACATCGCCACCGGGCTGGTGCGCTGGGAATGGCACAGCCTCGACCACATCCCCGCCTCGCGGTCGGAGACCCCGACGGCGACCAACGCGCGGCCGTGGGATTGGTTTCACATCAACTCGATCGACGTGGAGGGGACGGGCGCCGCGGGAGCGACGGGCGTGGACACGGCAAACGCAGGCACGACGGGCGCGGCAGGGGCAGGCGCCTATTCCCCCGGCGACCTGTTCATCTCGGCGCGCAACACGTGGGCCGGCTACCAGCTGGAAGGCGGCAGCGGCAGGATCCTCTGGCAGCTGGGCGGCCTGAAGAGCTCATTCAAGATGGGCAGGGGCACCGAAACGGCGTGGCAGCACGACGGCCGCATCTTGCCCGATGGCGAAGTCACCTTCTTCGATGACGGCTCCAACCCGCCGATCCACCAGCAGTCGCGGGCAGTGCGGATCGCGCTGGACTTCGCCACCCACGAAGCCCGCCTCAGCTCCTCCCTCACCCACTCCAACCCGCCGCTGCTGGCCGCCAGTCAGGGCAACATGCAGACACTGGCGGATGGCAACACGGTTGTCGGCTACGGCGGGGTACCCGCGATCAGCCAGTTCTCCCCCAGCGGCGCGCTGCTGTTCGATGCGCATCTGCCTTACGAAATGGCCTTCTACCGGGCCTTCCGCTTCCCCTGGAGCGGGCGCCCGGCGAGCCCGCCCGCGGCGCTCGCCAGCCTCAACGACACGGGAGAAGAGACGATCGTGCACGCCAGCTGGAACGGCGCCACCGGGGTGGCAACGTGGCGCGTGCTCGCGGCCCATCGCACCGGCCCGCTGTCCGCGCGTGCCACAATGCCCGCCGACGGCTTCGAAAGCTCGACCACGCTGCCGGTAAAATACGCCCACGTGGCGGTGCAGGCGCTCGACGCGGCCGGCCACGTGCTCGGCACCTCGCACACGGTGCCGGTCAGCAGCTACGCCGCGTCGCTGCCGGGCTGATGCTTTGGATTCGGGAAAGAGGGGCCCGGCTCGCCGGCCTGCGGCCGGCTGCGCCACCCTCTAGTAGCCCGGTTTGGTCGCGTGCTTGTGCGGGGCCGTCGTGGTGGGCGTCGTCGTCGATTTGGTGGAGGAGCTCCCCCCTTCGCCGCCGCACCCCCCCACTGCGGCAGCGGCAGCCAGGGTGGCCGCGAGCGTTAGCATGGCGGTCAGTGGCGGTTTTCTCATCGGCCGGGCTCCAATCGTCGCTCGAGGGGTCGCGCGCTCACCCTACCAGGCGTTTTCAGCGCCAGGCCCAGGGTTCTGGCATGGGGCTGCTGCTGGCGGTGTGCTGCGTGGCGCAGTTCATGGTGATCCTCGACCTCTCGATCGTCAACGTCGCGCTGCCCTCGATCCAGTCGAGCCTCGGCTTCACCTCGCCCGAACTGCAGTGGATCGTCGACGCCTACGCGATCACGTTTGCGGGCTTTTTGATGCTCGGCGGCCGCGCGGCCGACCACTTCGGGCAGCGGCGGATGTTCGTGATGGCGCTGCTGGTGTTCGCGCTCGCCTCGCTCGCCGGCGGCGTGGCGTCCGACCGCGAGACGCTGATCGCGGCGCGCGCGGCGCAGGGCATCGGCGGCGCGCTTATGGCGGCGTGCTCGCTGGCGATCATCACCTCCTCGTTCGCCCCCGGCCATCAGCTCAACCGCGCGATCGGCGCGTGGGCGGCGATGAACGGGCTCGGGGGCGCCGCGGGGATGCTGTTCGGGGGGATCATCACGCAGGAGCTCTCCTGGCGTTGGGTGCTGCTGATCAACCCTCCGATCGGGGTTGCCGCCGCCGTGGTCGCATATGCGGTTGTGAGCGAGCGCCGCCGCGCCCCCGGGCGCAGCTTCGACCTCGCCGGCGCGCTGACGCTGACGATCGGCCAGATGGTTCTGGTGTTCGGGGTCGTCGAAGCCGGCCTCAAGGGCTGGGACACGCTGGCGGCGCTCGGCCCGATCATTGGCGGCGCGCTGATCCTCGTGGTGTTCGTGGTGATCGAGACGCGCTTTGCCTCCGAACCGCTGATCCCGTTCAAGGAACTGACCAAGCCGCTGCGGATCGCCAACAACATCGTGCTGCTGTTCAGCGCCTCGCTGTTCCCGATGTGGTTTGTGAGCTCGCTGTATCTGCAGCAGGTGCTGGGGCTCTCCCCCCTGCACACCGGCCTGGTGTTCCTGCCGATGACGTTGATGATCATGGCGGTCGCCTCGCGCGCCGGCAAACTGGTGAGCCGCTTTGGCGTGCGCCCGGTGCTCGGCGGCGGCCTCGTGATGCTGGCGGCGGGGATGCTGCTGATGGCCAAAATCGGCTCCAGCGGCAGCGCGATCGTGTACATCATGCTGCCCGGGCTGCTGACGGCGGCCGGGATCGCGATGTCGATCGTCCCCTCGACGATCGCCGCCACGCAGGGGGCCAAGGAGGGGCAGGCGGGGCTGGCATCCGGTCTCGTCAACACCTCGCGCCAGATCGGCGGCGGCCTCGGGCTGGCGATCCTGGTCACGCTCGCCACGCAGCGCTCCAGCCACCTGATCGGCACCGGCGTGCAGGTGCCCCAGGCGCTCACCGACGGCTTCCGCCTTGCCTACCTGATAGGAGGCGGCCTCGCCGCCGCGGCGGCGCTCCTCACGTTCCTGGCGGTGCCCGCCCCCGCCGGCGCGCTGCGCGGAGCGGCGCGCCAGCTGACGGTCGCGATCGGCGTCGTCGTCGTCGGCTTCATCGCGATCGACACGGCCTTCGCGGGCTCGCATGGGGCGCCCGTGGGAGCGTACACGACCGACGGCGCCTACAGCTTCCTCACCGAGCCCTCACTGCACCCCCCGGTGATCCACCAAGATGGGCCCACGCTCTCAGGCCGCCTCGCGCCCGGGTACATCCTGACGACCAACTTCTACAACCTCAACTACCCCCCACTGACCGGCCAGAGCGGGCCGCTGATCCTCGATGAGCACCTGCAGCCGGTGTGGTTCGATCCGGTGCCGGAAAAGGTCGTCGCCGCCAATCTCAGCTCGCAGACCTATGAAGGGCAGCCGGCGCTGGCGTGGTGGCAGGGCGTGGTCACCAACACCGGCTCGACCGAGAGCGGCGAAGACGTGGTCGTCAACCGCCACTACCAGACGGTCGCGCGGTTGAAGGGGGCGGACGGCTGGGTACTCACGCTCCACGCGATGGTGATCGACGGCGAAGATGCGTGGGTGACCGCCAACAAGAACGTCGCGCGCAACCTCTCTGCCTACGGCGGCGCCTACAACGGGGCGCTGATCGACTCGGCGGTGCAGGAGTACAACCTCAAGACCGGCAAGCTGCTGCGCACCTGGGACGCGCTCGAACACATCCCGCCGGGCGACTCCTACGCGACCGTGCCGACCAACGGGTTCCCGTGGGACACCTACCACGTCAACGCGCTCGAACTGACCGGCCATGGCACGTTCCTTGTCTCGATGCGCAACACGTGGGGGGCCTACCTGGTGGACATCGCGACCGGCAAGATCGAGTGGATCCTCGGCGGCAAGCGCTCGAGCTTCAAGCTCGGCCCGGGCGCCGACTTCCAATGGCAGCACGACGTGGCTGTGGCCCCCGGCTCGAGCGTCACGGCGCCCCGCTCGAGGATCACGATGTTTGACGACCACTGCTGCCAGCTCACCGGCGGCGGCACCTCGGTCCCGGCGACCGGCCCCTCGCGGGGGCTGGTGCTCGATCTCGACCAGCAGGCGCGCACCGCGACGCTCGTCGCCCAGTACCCCTCCGGCGGGGAATTCGAAACCGAATACATGGGCGACACCCAGCCGCTGGCCGGCGGCAACGTGTTCGTCGGCTGGGGCTCGGAGCCCTACTTCTCGGAGCTCACCCGCTCCGGGCAGCGCCTGCTGGAGGGCAACTTCCCCGGCTCGGACCTCAGCTACCGCGAGACGCTCGAGGAGTGGGTTGGCCTGCCCCTCACCCCACCCGTCGGTGTCGCCCGCCAGCAGGGTGGCCGGGCGACGGTGTACGCGAGCTGGAACGGCGCCACGCGGGTCGTCTCCTGGCGGGTCCTGGCCTCGTCGTCCTCGCCTTCCGGAACTGGAGCCGGCGGGAGCCACACCCCCGCCGGTCGCTTCAGCGTTGTGGCGAGCGCCCCCAAGGCCGGGTTCGAGACGGCGATCCCGCTGGCGCGGGACTACCCAAGTTACGAGGTGCAGGCGCTCGACGGCGGGGGGCGCGTGATCGGTACCTCCCGGGCGTTCACGGGGTAGCTCGGCGCCTCGATGCCACCGATCGCTGCCGGGTAGTGGGCTCGGGGTTGTGTGTTTACTTTTCGGCCTCCAACCCTTCATTTTGTGAAGTGACCCGGGTGGATAGATGCTTCGTTTTCGGCCTCCAACCCTTTACTTTGTGAAGTGGTGGGGTGTAGGTAAGTGCTTCGTTTTGGGCCTCCAACCCTTCATTTTGTGAAGTGGTGGGGTGGTAAGTGCTTTGTTTTGCCCTGAAGTGGTGGGGGGCTCGAAGACAGCACCTCCCCCTCCTCCTCCCCCTGCCCTACCGCTCCACCAACGGCCGCACCTCGATCGCACCGCCCATCCGCGCAGCCGGGATCCGCGCTGCCAGCTCGATCGCCGCGTCGAGATCGTCGGCCTCGTAGAAGAGGTAGCCGCCGAGCGCCTCCTTGGTCTCCACGAACGGGCCGTCGGTCGTCAGCGTCCTGCCATCCTCCACCCGCACCGTCGTCGCCGTCTCAGGCGGCTGCATCTGGACCGCGGAAGGGGTGACCCCGGGCGTTTCGTTGATCGCCCTGTAGTCGGTGTACACCGCCCGCTGCTCCTCCGGCGACAGCCGCGCCCACGCCTCCGGGTCCTGCGGCGTGGGGGTGGCGCCCTGGTGAATCAACAGCATGAACCTCATATCGGGTCCTCCTTGTGGGGATGGTCATCCTCACGACGAACGGAGCGCGGTGAAATCGACACCCGGGGACAGGCTCACATGGAACGGGCCAGCGCGGGGCCACACACGGACGTAAATGCCCAGTGGCCTGGCAAACTTCGGGTGATGAGCGACCCCGCCACACTCAACCCCACCCTGACCGGAGGCTGCCTGTGTGGCGGCGTGCGCTTCGAGCTCACCGCCCCACCACCCGCCGCGGGCTACTGCCACTGTACCCGCTGTCAGCGCCGCACCGGCACAGGCTCCTCGCTGCAGGCGCGGATCGACGGGCGCACCCTGCGCCTGCTCCGGGGAGAGGGATTCCTGAAGGCCTGGCGCCACCCCGACGGAGGCTTCGAGAAGCTCTTCTGCGGCGAGTGCGGCGGGCACCTCTTCAGCCGCAACCCCGGCGACCCCGCCCAGATGAGCGTGCGCATGGGCGCCTTCGACGGCGACCCGGGCGTGCGCCCCAGCTGGCGCGCCTACGTGGCCTACGCCCCCACGTGGGAGCCCGTTCCCGACGACGGCTTGGAGCGCTTCGCCGAGGGCAGGGCGTACGGCTGAGAAGGCACGGAAGGGGGGAGATTCGAACTCCCGAGACGGGGGTTGCCCGCCTGCCGGTTTTCAAGACCGGTGCATTCAACCGCTCTGCCACCCTTCCACGATGGATACGAAGGCTACCGGCTCAGCCACTACGAAACGAGGACCACCGATGGCACCGCAGACACTTCCCGGCGGCACGTTCGCCATGGCCGAGGGCCTCACAGTCACCCGTGTGGGCTACGGCACGATGCAGCTCGCCGGCCCCGGCGTGTTCGGGCCGCCGCAGGACCGTGACGCCGCGATCGCCGTGCTGCGCGAGGCGCTGGAGCTGGGCATCACGCACATCGACACCAGCGACTACTACGGCCCGCACGTCACCAACCAGATCGTCAAGGAAGCCCTGCACCCCTACCCGGACGAGCTGCACATCGTTACGAAGGTGGGGGCATATCGCGACGCAAAGGGCGGCTGGCCCCACGCGCGGTCTCCCGAGCAGCTGCGCCAAGCCGTCCACGACAACCTCATCCACCTCGGCCTCGAAGCACTCGACCTCGTCAACCTACGCGTCGGGGGGTTCGACAGCCCCGAGCCGGGCTCGATCGCAGAGCCATTCACCGCGCTCGCGCAGATGCAGCAGGAAGGACTGATCAAGCATCTCGGCGTTAGCACCGTTTCCGCCGAACAGGTCGCGGAGGCCCAATCGATCGCGCCGATCGTGTGCGTGCAGAACTTCTACAACCTCGCCCACCGCGTCGACGATGCCCTGATTGAGTCCCTTGTCGCACAGGGCATCGCCTACGTGCCCTACTTCCCGCTCGGCGGCTTCACCCCACTGCAGTCCGACACCCTCGAGGCGGTCGCCACTCGTCTGGAGACCACCCCAATAGCCGTCGCGCTCGCCTGGCTGCAGCACCGCTCGGAGAACATCCTGCTGATCCCCGGCACCTCATCGGTCACGCACCTGCGCGAGAACGTCAACAGCGCTTCGCTCGCCCTCTCCGAGAGCGAGCTCACCGAGCTAAATAGCATCGGCTGACCCCACGACCACTGCGCATTGTGGCCGAGCGGTACCCAGGCTTGCTCAACGGACTGGTAGTCCCCATCGTTTGATGGATGTGCTAGATCGAGGGCTACCTGACGCTCTCGATGCACCTCGAGAGCCTTCTTGGCTTTACACTGGTGGCTCGACCTCCAGGAGAGGTGGCCGAGTGGCTGAAGGCACTCGCCTGCTAAGCGAGTATGGGGATTAAACTCCATCGCGGGTTCGAATCCCGCCCTCTCCGCTCCCCGCCAGATGCCGCGCGACAGAGCGCGACGCCACCGATACGGCTTGCTCAGCTTCCCACGCGCCGAATGGCCGCCACGGCCGTCGCCGTAGCCACGATTGTCGAGCCTGAGCATAGATCGCCCGACAAGAACGCGATGTCGCGGCCGCGGCGCGCGATTCGGCCGCGGCCGATCAATCGCCCGGGCCGCGCAGGCGCGAGGAACTGAACGTGCAGGTCAAGTGTCGGTGCCCATTCGCCGTCGCCGAGCGTCGCCACCAGGGCCGGGCCGAGCGTGTCGTCGAGCATCGCCGCCAGGAAACCGCCTTGAATGTGGCCGACTGGGTTGGTGAACTGCTCGGTGGCGGTGAACGCAACTTCGATTGTGCCCTCCTCGGGGTCGATCGCCACGAGCTCCCAGCCCAGCAACACCGCGGCGCGCGGGGGCTCTCGTCGGCCTTCGAACACGTCCCAGAACGGGCCGCGCCGGGCACCCTCGCTCGGATTGTCGAGTGCGCTCACGGCGGGAAGCCTATAGCTCGGATGCTGGCAGGCTCCCTGATGCGCTGCCGGGTGCATCGGGGTTCGATCGTCGTCCCCGCCCTCTCCGTGAGCCTCCGGGCTAACGCGATTGCCGCGCGCGCCTGCCCGCCTGCGACGGCGGCTGATCGGGCCAGTGGCCGTGAGCTCTGAAGTAGGCCCGCCCGGCCTCCTCGTCCTCGCGCTCGTGGCTGTGGTACCCGTATCCAAACCGGAAGAGCCAGTTCGCCAAGTACACCGAGAGCCCTGCGCTGACGATCTCAGCGCCGCCCTCGAGGTCGACTTCGCTGCCGTGCGCCATGATGATTGCACCCGCCAGCACGATTGCCCCAGGCAGCACGTAGCGCACAGTGAACATAAGCCCAACCATCCAGGCCGGGCGGCCGGGAGCGCTGGGCGCTGGTGGAGATGTGGCGGTGTTCGAGCGGGACATCTCACGCGGGCATGTCCGGCTCGGGCACAACATCCGGCTCCGCGCCCTGCAGCGCGCGCGTGAGCAACTGCCACAGGATCGCTCGATCGTCCGGGTCGAGCGCCCGCAGCACGTCGTCCTCGATCGTTTCCTGCGCGCGCTCGGCGCTCCTCAGCGCCTGGAGTCCCGCATCGGTCAGCGCTACGAGGTGACGCCTGCGATCGTCGGGGTCGCGGCGGCGGGCGATGTAACCGAGATCCTCCAGCTCGTTGAGCAGCAGCACCACGTTGTTGGCGTCCATGCACAGCGCCTCCACCAGCTCCTGCTGGGGGGCGTCGTCGTGGTCGCGCACGTAGCTGAGCGCCATCAACAGACGCATATGCATGCCCAGCAGCTCCTCACTGCTGCGCCTGTAGACCTGCTTTGCCAGGCGGGTTAGCAGCACCATCGAGTTGGGAGGGCATGAGCGAACCTGGTCGGGCATAACGGCAGGATTATACCACGCCACAGCAATCATCAAGTTTAAACGATAATACCTGTGTCAGTGATGATCCATGCTATGGTGCTCTCTACGCGCACCCGGAAGGAGCATTCGATGAGCACCACTGACACTGCACCACCCCAACTCGAGCCACTGCCGAGAAGCAGCGAGCAGGCTACCGGCAGGCAGACCCAGCTCAACACGCGGCAGCCGAACATCCGCGAGCGGCCGGCCGGCGAGACGGCTGACCAGAGAGCGGTCGCCAGGCGCGAGCGCCGCCGCTGGATCGCGCTGGCCGTGCTCTGCCTCGGCCAGCTGATGATGGTGCTGGACGCGACGATCGTCAACGTCGCGCTGCCATCGATCCAGCACGACCTTCACTTCACCCAGGCCAACCTCACCTGGGTGATCGACGGCTACCTGATCACCTTCGGCGGCTTCCTGCTGCTGGCGGGCAGGTTCGGCGACCTGGTGGGCCGCAAGAAGGTGTTCCTCAGCGGGCTCGTCCTGTTCGTGGCGGCCTCGATCGCGTGCGGACTGGCCGACAGCCAGGCAATGCTGATTGGCGCCCGCCTGATCCAGGGGGTGGGCGGCGCGATCGCCTCCAGCGTGATTCTCGCGATCATCGTCACCGAGTTCCCGGAGCGCGTCGAGCAGGCCAAGGCGATGGGCATGTACGCGTTCGTCTCCGCCGGCGGCGGCTCGATCGGACTGCTCGCCGGTGGCGCACTCACGCAGTCGCTGAGCTGGCATTGGATCTTCTTCGTAAACGTGCCGATCGGCGCGGTGGCGCTGGTGCTTGGCTGGGTGCTGATTGAGGAGAATGAGGGCATCGGCCTGACGGGCGGCGTGGACGTCCTCGGATCGGCGTTGATCACGCTGGCAACGATGTTCGGCGCCTTCGCAATCGTCAAGTCCAGCGACTACGGCCTGCTCTCTGTCCGCACGCTCGGCGCGGGCGGCGCCTCGCTGGCGCTGCTGGGGGCCTTCCTCGCACTGGAGGCACGCGTGGCCAACCCGATCATGCCGCTGCGGATCCTGCGCCTGCGCACGCTGATGGGCTCCAGCCTCGTCCGCGGCCTGCTGATCACCGGCATGTTCTCCGCCTTCTTCCTCGGCGCGCTCTACCTCGAGCGCGTGCTGGGCTACGACGCGATCGACACGGGGCTGGCGTTCATGCCGCTGACAATCGCGATCGCCGCCATGTCGATGGGGATCGCGGCGCGTGCGGTCGGGCGCTTCGGCCCGATTCCAACGCTCGCCGCTGGGCTGTTCGGGATCGTCGTCGGCCTCGTACTGCTGGCCTTCCAGGGCGTTCACGCCAGCTACTTCCCCGGCCTGTTCTTCGCGTTCCTCGTGCTCGGCCTCGGCGCGGGCTCCTCGTTCCTGCCGCTGCTGACGCTGGGCATGTCCGACGCGCCGCCGCGCGACGCCG
>JBEKYV010000120.1:0-8609 GCA_049510515.1 Solirubrobacteraceae bacterium
GACCGCACGGCCGGGGGCGTACCCCGTCGCCCCCGGCCCGTTGCCGGCCCCCCGGTTCTCACGGTGTCTCCCCCGGCCCGAGCAGGCGCGCGAGCTGGTCGAGGCCCGCAGCCGTGGCATCCCGCGCGAGCTGGTCGGCGAGCAGTTCGAGCGCGGGCCGATGGTGGATGTCGAGCAGCACGTCCCCGTCGCCGAGTGGTGGCGCGTGCCAGCCGATCGCGTCGAGCAGGTCGCGTGTCGCCTTGAGCGTGTCGATCGCGTCGTCTCCGGCCCTCCAGTCCTGGCGGATCGTGGCGACGCCGAGGGATACCGTCCCTGAGCCGAGCACGGAGAGCGCGACCGCGCGAACGGCGCCCACCAGCTCGCCGGGGATCAGGAAGCCGTGCGGTGTCATCGCGCCGCCGCGAGCGCTTCGATCGTCTCCAGGTCGAGCCCGGCGGCCTTCCCGCGAGCGATGAGCGCGGGGAACTCCGCGGCGATAAGCGAAGCCGTCCCGGCGCGCGTGACTGCACGACGCCGCGCGTACTCTTCGAGCGCTCGCCGCGCTTCCTGCTCGCGCACCCCGCGGGCACCCCGCGCGAGCAGATCGTCGGGCTCGCAGACCATCACTCGCCACCTTCTTCGACCTGCTGCACAAGGCCCGCGAGCTGCCCGACGTGAACCTTCGCCTCCGCGCGCTGCCCGACGCCGGTGTGCTCGTCTCCCTCGACGCCGCTGGCGACCCCCACGCGCGTCAGGAGCGCCCGCAGCAGCGCCTCCCGGTGCTCGCACACGTCCACGTCCACGTCGATCGCGTAAGGCTCGTCTACGGGGTCCTGCCAGCCGAGCACGTCGAGCAGCGCACGGGCACCACGGGCGCGCTCGTCGAGGCCCTCGCCGCGGGCATCCCCCGCCGGCAGGTCGGAGTAGCAGCCGTCACGCACGAGCGGGACAAGCTCGGCGGGGATGGTGATGGTGCTCATGGGCTCCTCCTTGTGTTGGAGGCCCCGGAGACGGTCTTTCTGGCGAGAGAAAACACCCCTGTGTCGGTAGGGTGTCCCTGCGTCGGAAGTGACTGCTTCCGGTGCCACGGGGGCCGGGCGTTCGCTCGTCGCGGCCCCCATATGCGTTCTAGTGGTTGAGACAGGCTACCACTCGCGGCGCGTAAGCCATAGCTCACCCCTTGGCGCATACCCCACACGTCGAGTAGACCGCGGCGCTCCCCCCTGGCAGGCTACGACCCATGCCCGCCAACGCTGACCCTGCCCTCGGAGCCGCTGTGCGTCGTCTCCGCGAAGACCGCGGTCTCTCAATGGAAGCCCTCGCCTACAGGGCCGGCATCACGCTGAACACGATCACCAGGCTGGAGCTGGCGCAGAGCGAGCCGGGGTGGATGACGGTCCGTAAGGTCGCCGACGCGCTCGGCGTCTCCCTCGCGGAGCTTGCCGCAGCGATCGAAACTGAGCACTAGGCGCGGCCGCCCGCGTCTCTCGCTCAGGCGTAGACGAGTTCGGAGCTGGCGGTCATCGCGACCGGCTCATGCAGCGGCGGCGCCAGCGTAACCGTAGGGGCCGCGCCGCCCGGGGGCGCGAGCACGAGCGCGATGCCCTCCTCAAGGCTCTCGCGTAGCTCCTCCAGGGTGTCGCCGGTCGCGAACACGCCAGGGAACTCCTCCACTGTCGCCCAGAACGCATCGTCCTCATGGCGGATCCTGACGTGCAGTTTCTGAGGCTCGGACATCGTCTTCATCATAGATATCGGGTCAAGGCTGCTCGTCCTGTAGGTCGGCCTCACGGCGTAACTGCGCCTCGAAACCCTTCGAGTAGGCACGGCGCTTGTTCTCCGGGAGCGTGATCGGCCGCCGCCCGGGCTTGGTCATCTTGGCCTGACGCTTGCCGCCACGCTCCAGTGTCCAGCCTTCCTGCTGAAGTCGCTTGATCCACTCCTTCTGAGTCGCCGGCACGCGGGCAGCTTATGCCGTCGCCCCACGCCGTGCAGGCCGCCGCCATCGACGCCGAGACGTAGCCCTCGAACCTGCCCGCGCGCCCTCCGCGACCTTCCGCACAGCCGGCGGAGCGCGCGTGCTGCCGTTGCCCTGCCGCGCCCGGCCTTACCCGGCCCAGCCACGGCCGCGCCCAGCCTTAAGCCAAGCGAAGGAGCATACCGTCGAGCCCGGTCCCCAGCCCAGGCCTTACGCGGCGACCCTCCGCGCGTTGGACGCATACTTGCGGCACTGATTCGAGCAGTACTTTGCGGGGGCGGACGGGCGCCCACGGCCCTCCGGGATCGGACCGTCGCAGTACGCGCACTCCCGGTAGTCGCGGCACGGCACGCGCTCCGGGTCCTCGGCGAGCACGTGCAGCGCACGCTCCCGGCGCGGCACCGGCCGGCGCTCGAACGCTCCACGCCACGCATCGACGGTCCCCTCGAACGCCTCCGCCCATTCCCGGCCCTCCCCCGTCCCCGCAGTCTGGAGCGCGGCGGCGAACGCCGCCGGCCACGCCCGCTGAAAGCTCTCACCGCGCCCACGCGCAGCAGCCAGGCGAACAGTAAGAACAGACGCAGGGGTGACGGCCACGACGCCAAGGCTACGCGGCGAATACGACAACACGGCTGGCACCGTGCAGGCCGCCGCGATCGACGCCGAGGAGCCGCGCCGACTGGTCCTTGCTGATGCCGAGGTCAGAAAGCCTCGCATCCTGCGAGCCTTTTGCGGGACGCCCTTGCTCGGGCTTGCGAGCAGCCTCCGCCAGCAGCTCGCCTGCCCGTCGCTCCGCGCGCCGGACGCGAGCGAACCCGGCAGGCTCACACAGTCAGTGTGAGCGCCCACAGGGGGCTAGAAGTGGAAAGCCGGCGTGTCCCCGCCGACGACCTCGTACCGCACGCCGCGCGCCTCGCACCAGCGGCGCTTGAGAGCGACGTGTTTCCAGGCTTCCTGCTCCCGGCGTTCGACGTCCGAGCCGACGCTCAGCAGGTCCACAAGCACGGGCTCCGCGCCATCCACCGGGAAGTAGTAGCGGTCGAACACCGCCGGCTCGTCGCGCCCTTCAACGTCGTCGGAGGGCACCACGCACTCATCCTCGACGTGGTCCTCGACGTACCCGGGCCGGCCGACGGTCTCGCTGACCGAGTCCGGCCCCTCGGCGACAGGCTGCCCCATGCCGGCCACCAGGTCCTCGAGCTGCTGCGCGGCCGACGCGCTCACGCGATCCGCCGCAGAACCCGGCCGCCATCCTCAAGCAGCCGTGCGTGATGCAGGCCCGCCGCGGGGATCGTCGGGATGCCGAGCGCCTCCAGTTCCGAGCGTCGGTCGGTGCCCCCTTGGTGTGCCGGGGGGCAGTCATCGACGGTCGGGATACCGAGCTGCGCCAGCCGCTCGGACTCTTGAATGGCCTGTGTTGAGCCGCCCCACTCGGGTGGCAGCCGGTCCGTGCCGCCTGGGACCTCTTCAGCACGCTTGACGATGTGCGCCCGGTCCTCGTCGGTGCCACCCGAACGACGGAGGTCGCTCACGGCGTTCTCGACGTCCTGAGCGTTCCGGATCGGGTAGCTGCCGTCGGCCCGAGCCTTGCCTTCCTTGGCGAGCACCTTGCGGGCGGCCTCCGTGTAGCGCGTCGCCTCCCGCAGACGTGCAGGCGGGGGGCCGGGGATGGTCGGGATACCGAGCGCCTCGAGCGGGTCCGTGGTCGTGGAGGCCACCGGGCCCGGGGCCAGGGCCTCGCGCAACGCCGTCCGCATCGTCGCGCGGTCGGGCAGCGCGACCAGCTCCCGGAAAAGCGCGTGCGATTCGGGCGTGGCCGCCGGGATGCCGCACTCGCGGAGCGTGCCCGCCGCGTCGATCATGCTCTCGAGCGCGCGACGCCGAGCCTCAGACTCGCGCAACCGTGCTTCAAGTTCGCTGGTTGCCTGCATGTCGTCAATGGTAGGCGACCCGGATGACGTTCCGCTCGGCCGCATCAGCGGTGCCCCCGCCACAGCCGGGTCAGATCTCCCTCGGCGCCCCCGACCAGGCGATCCGGCGCCTCGACGGGCTCAACCACACCAATCCCGACAACCTCGGGGATGCGCAGCCCCGCCTCACCCAAATCGACACCGTCGCCGCGCATCGCCCGCTGCGAAGCCGCAACGAGCTCCTTACTCACGCGATGCGCGAGCCCATCGCTGATCAACCCGTCGATCGCCTCGGCCGCTGTGCCGGCCTCGAAGTCGGGCAGCGCGATCTCACCCGCCAACGCTTCGGCCAGCTCCCCACGAGACCAAACGCGACCATCGCTCGTGAGCAGCCCCAGCAAACGCGCCTGCACCGCTGTTGTCATCTCAATCGTCATGGTGAATCAGTTTCTCCTTTTGGTTGATTAGTCACAGTACCCCAGCACCCCGGCCGGCTCACCCCCACTCACTCCCCGAATAGTCGCGGTATCGCCGAGCGATGCCGCTCGAAGTCGTGGCCGCCCCGGCCGGCGGTCCCCCCGCCAGCGCACGGTCGTACACCGCGATCGCCAAAGCCTGCGCCAAGTCCCCATGTGACCCACCGACCCGCGGATTCACAACACTCGCGCTCCCCGCCGTGTAGCGCGACCGCAACCGCCGCAGCTCACGAATCAGATCAGGATGATCCGGCAACTCAAGCTCGCCCGTGTAGATTAAACTCCTCAGCTCCGCATACGCAGCCGTCTTCGAGGTTGCCGTCATCGGGATGGCCTCCACCCTCACACCCGCACGCTGAAGACGATCAACGACTGCCCTGCTCGCATACTGGTCCGTCACAGCCGGAGCACCGTAACGCTGGCACTCCCGCGCGACCTCCGCAAGAATCGCATCCTCAACCAGACGCCGCTCCTCAAAGCTCTCCGGCCGTTCCGGCTTCCAAGCACGAACGGTCGCGACGATCAGCTTCTCGGGGCGCCGACCATCGCGGCCCACGATCGCCAGCCCCGTGGGGTCTCGGGCGAAGCTCGGATCGATACCAGCCCGCCAGTCCGTGCCCATTTCAGGATTCACCGGCATCACCGGGCCGACGACCGCGGCCTCCAATCGCTCCGGGTCAAGGTATGCCGAACCCGAGCCGACCAGCTCGGCAAGAAACTCACTCCGGTAGCTCTCAGGGTCCCGCCGACGCTCCCCCTCAAGGAACTCCGGCGAGATCGTCGGATTCATCTCCTCCGTACCCAACTGCACGCAAGCCACCCCATCATCCTCACCCGCCTGCGCCAGCATGTCAGCGAAGAACCCGTCTATCCCATAGGGCGTGCTCGAGACGACGATCCGACCCTCATCGCCGAACTGCGCCGTACTTGGCGAAAGCGCTTCCCACACCCGCGCGGCCGTCTGAAAGCCATCCGTCTCACTCACGAAGTGGGCCGCCTCATCGAACGCAAGAAAGTGAATCGGCCAGCCGCGACCACCACGCGACGAGCACGGGAACGCCGCGATCGCCGTGTCATTCTCAAAACGTATCTCGTCCTCACTCGAAGCCACGACCAGCGGCGAGAGCAACGGTGAGCGCTCCACGATCGCCCGCGCCTGCGAGACGATAAGCCGCGCCTGGCGACGGTTCGTAGCGATAGCGACAGCCCACCGCGTCTCACCCGGCTGGACGAACCGATCAAGATGAGGCGACAGCAGGCAAGAGTGCAACGCCGCGAGAGCCATCATCGTCGTCTTCCCCGACCTTCGACCGAGGCAAAGAACGCTCAGCCGCGACCCCTCGATCACCCCCAGCACATCCCGCTGCTTCGGCCACGGCGTGAGCGTGCCGCCCAGCAGGTTGGGATCATCCACGGCATCGAGGAGCCGCACCGGCCTCACACCCCAGCCCTCCACCCGCCAGCCGCAACCCAGGGCGTGCGAACGGTTGGGAGCACAGCGGCCAGCAGCGAACAGCGAATCACGCCGTCACCTCCGGCACCGGCTCAGCGGTCGCGTACGCCAGCGAGATCGCCGTCAGACTGCGCAGCGGCGGCACCTGCGCGTCGGTGAGCGCCCAGCCGACCACGAGCGCGCACGCAGCCTCCGCGCTGACCGCAGGAACCACCGCGACGCGCTCCGGCACATGCCAGCGGCGAACGTCGTGCGCCTTCACGTGCACTCGCCACATGGGTGGGCACCACGCATCGGGTGAACGGCGAGGTCTGCGAGCCGTCGCGCTCACGCCGCCGTCCCAAGTTCGACCGGGCGAGCAACCCATAGGTCGATCTCTGTGCGTGCGTGGCCTTGCAGCGCCCACGCCTTGCCGACGCCCGAGAAACACATCACCTGCTTGTCGTTGGTGAACGCGCCGGCCTGCTGGAGCGCGTCGAGAACACCCTTGGCGTAGTTGTCGAGGTCGCCCGGTGGCAGCAGTGATAGCGCCGCCTTGGTGAGCGCGCCGCCCTTGGTGCGGTGCGATGGTGGGCGCTCAAGGTGGAACCACATCGCCGCTGCGAGGGGCGCTGTGCCGAAGGTCGGCGAGCCTGCTTGACGCCATGCCCAGCCGACGGCTTCCTCGAACGCTCGGGTCTTGGCTGGTGTGTACCAGTGACCACGCGCACCGCGGCGGGCACGCTCAGCGGGCTGGGGATCGCCGGGAACGATGATCCGTGCGCGGTCGGTCACGACGCCGCCTTCGCATCCTCGATCACGTCGTCATCCGACGTGGCCTCGATCGGCTCGCCCGCAGTGTCGCCATACGTCGCCGCCAGGTGCTCTTGCAGCCGGTCGCCGGCGGTCGCCACGCGCACCAGATCGACGCCCAGCGCCGCGCGTGACTTGGGCGTCATGCCCAGCTCGCGGCAGAGGTCGAGCGCCTGGCCGCGAAGCCTCAACTCAAGGTCAGTGGCGGGCCGCAGGTCGCCGTCCTCGTCCTCGAGACCGCGCCGCAGCAGAAAGTCACCGACACGCCGCAACCGCACGAGCACTTCCGCGAGCATCGCCACGGCGAGCGTGTCCTCGCGAGGAAGGCCCCCGTCATCGGCGCGCACCGGCGCGTCTGCCGCAAGCGCATCGAAGATCCGCCGCGTCTGCGCCTCGAGGTCCGCCGCGGCGACCCGTGCATACGCGCCGTGCGTCTTCGCCCGCGCAAGGCCACCATCGCCCGCGCCGGCGCCCGGCTGCAAGTTCGCAAGCTGGCGCGCACGAGCGGCCGGGCGGGCGCTAAGAGGCATCCTCGCCCCCTCGAATAGGCAGCAATGCAGGGCTGCTGCCTTTTCCCGCACGCCGCCGACGCCGCGAAACCGCCCTGCTGGCGGGCGTTTGCGGGCCTGGCGACCTCTCGCTTAGTAAGCGGCCGGTCGCTGCCTCAAGCGCCCGGTCGAGGTCGAATCGCCACCGTGGCCGCGGGCCATCGCCGATCTGCACGCCGCCGAGGGCGACAGCTTTGGCGTACACGGCGTCACGGCTGAGGCCAAGCTGGCGCGCGAGCGTCGCAGCGTCCACGTACTGCACCGTGGGCACCTGCTTCAAGCGCTCAGCGACGCGATCGGCGAGCTGGTCGAGCTGGGCGGGCGTCAACTCGATCGCGACCGTCAGCGTCATGCCGCCATTCGATGGAACCGCACTCGGGAGCGGCGCGGCCGTTTGAGCGCGACGGCCACGGGTCTGGGCCTTGGCGGTCACCCAAGCTCCCGGTGCTTGGCGGCGAGCGGGGTGGCAAGGGGTGGCGGGGTGGCAAAGGTGGCAGTGCTTCCCACTACATTTCCCCTTCCTGCGCGCGTGCGCTGTAGTGAGGGGGACTCCCACCTTTGCCACCCTGCGCCACCGTTGCCACCCTTCATGGCTGGCCCTTCAGTTCCACGCCGAGCCAGTAGTCGGTTCCTTTGGTGGCGATCTCGTCGAGGGTGTGCAGCTCGCGTAGGCGACGGCTGAAGCGGACGGAGGCGAGCGGGCGGCGGTTGTTTTCTTCACACCATGCTTTGTACGCCTTGAACAGCGTGGGCTTGGCGATGCGAGCACCGTCGTGGATCATGCAGCCCTCGTCGCAGAATCCGGCGGCGGAGTCGGCGTCGATGCGGAATCTCTCGCCGGCTTCGTCGGTCGTGGCGGTGCGGGTGAAGCCGTTCTGGCAGCGGAGACGGTCGAGCCCGTCGAGCGCTCTGTTCAGCAGGCCGGACAGCTCCCTGTTGGTCGTGAGCTTCGGGAGCAGGGCCTTGTGGGCCTCGAACGGGGCATGGTCAGGGCCCGGCGCGTCGATACCCACGGCCTCGATCCCGAGCCCCGCCAGGTACTCTGCCGCCTCCTTGGTGATGTCAGGGTGCTCCATCCAGTCGGGCGTCGCGTTCTTCGAGGTGTAGTTCAGGTGAAAGAGCACTATCCAGCCCTTCCCAATCTCGCCGGCGTGCCCGGTGGCCTTGATCGCCTTCTCCACGTCCGCCTTCCTTATCTGGAATCGCTTGGGCTTCTTGGAGAAGTCCAGGACGACCCCGTGGCCCACGTAGTGCGAGAGGGGCATCTTGTCGACCGGGACGCCTCCGGCGACCATGTGGACCGGCGCGTCGACGTGGGTCGAGACGTGCTCCACGAAGGTCCAGACGTAGGACTCGTATCCATTGTCCCTTATCGTCGAGAAAGTGGTCCGAAGGGGCTGGGGATACCCCGGATAGACCGGGGTGTTCATGCTCGTCATGGGTACAGCCAGGTCAACGATCTTCTTGAAG
>JBEKYV010000121.1:0-8559 GCA_049510515.1 Solirubrobacteraceae bacterium
AGCTGTACACCACGTCGCCCAGGTGGAACATGAACATCGGCTCCTCTCCGGGCGCCGCCGCCTTCAGCTCCGCGGTCATCGCGTCGGCCACGCTCGCCACGGTACTGACGTGCGCGCCTTCCGATGGCCCCGTGTCGCCGGCCGCGTGGAAGCTGATCCGCTTCGCCGCCACGCACGGCGCGAGCGGGCCGGCGCCGATCACCTGCGCGAGCTGCATCCGCGGCGGGCTCACCCGCGGCTGCGGCACTGGCTGCAGCTGTTCTTCGTGGGCCTTGTAGTAGGGCGACTTGTAGTAGGCGTCGCTGGTGTTGTCGACCTGGAAGGCGCTCTCGTCTTCGCCGGGGTGGGGGTCGGCGAACAGCTGCCCTTCGGGGCCCACGAGGTTGGAGCTGAGCCCCGGCACCGGCGGCGTCGTCGAGGGGGCCGGTTTCGGCGTGGCGGGAGCTGGTTCTGGAGCGGCGGCTGGGGCGGGAGACGGAGGGGCCGGAGTCGCGGTTGAGGCGGGAGCGGCGGAAGCAGGTGGAGTAGTGCCCGGCGCCGGAGCAGGGCCGGGCGTGGGGGTCCCCAGCGCCTGCAGCAGCTGCGTGCCGTTGGGTCGTCCCCAACCGGTGCACGCATCCCAGCCCACGCCCGCTTTGTAGCTGCCGTTGTCGCCTTCGGTGATGTCCACGAAGCTGTCCTTCAGGTGGGCGTACAACTGCGGGTTGCAGAAGCCGAGGGGAGTGCCGCTGAGCTGGTTGAGCAGCGTGATCAGCGCCGACCACATCGGCGCGGAGGCGCTGGTGCCCCCGACCCCGCCCAGCTGGCCGCCCGGGCTCAGCACCCACATCGGCGTTTCCGGGTCGGCGAGGCTGGCGACATCGGGCACACCGCGCCCGCTCTTGCCGCTGCCGTCGGCGTTGGGCGGCACGTCCGCGGCGGTCTGCCACTCGGGTACGGCGAACAGGCGGCTGACGCCTCCGCCGGTGGCGCCCTCCTGCCTGGCGAGGTCGTTCCACACCACCTCGGAGGAGATCGTCCCGCTCGCCGGGTCGGCTTCCAGGCGGGTGCCACCGCACCCGAGCACCCACGGGCTGGACGCCGGGAAGTCAACGTGTGCGACCGTCGTGCCAGGCTCGTCGGCGGAGCCTTCGTCGCCCGAGGCGCAGCAGATCGTGATCCCCTGGGCGGCGGCCTGTTCGAAGGCGCCGTTGACCAGCTTGACGGCCTGTTCGCTCCACGCGCCCCTCGGTTCGTCCTCGGGGTTGCCGTAGGAGCATGAGATCACTTTCGGCTTGTTGGTTGTGTCGGCGACCGCCGCCTTGATCGCGTTCACCCACCCCTCTTCGGTGAATTCGGTGAAGTACACCGCCACCTCCGCCCCCGGCACGACGCCGCCGACCGTGCACAGGTCGAGCAGCACCTCACCGGTGGCGTCGCTCTGTTCGCTGCCGTCCCCGGGATCGTTGCCGGGGCCCTGCACCACCACGTCGGTGAGCTTCGGAGCGGCCTGTTTGAGCGTGTTCGTGAAGTAGCCTTCGAGCGCGTTCTGCTGGTAGCCGCCCTTGGTGCCTTCGCCGTTGAACGCGAGCACCGCCACGCACTGCCCGGCGCCGTCGCCGGCGGGGAAGTCGAACAGTTTCGCGAGCATCGGCGGCGTGTAGGCGTTGGCGGGCACTCCCGAGGAGCCCCCTTTCGCATCGGCGGTGCGCTTGGAGAGGCGTGGGCGGGTGCGCACCATCTTGCGGTTGTCCAGCCCGAGCACGCCCTCCACCACGCCCGCCAGCTCGGCGGGGAGCTGCACCTCGCCCTCGTAGGAGCGGTAGGTGCCCCCGCGCGGATGCTCGTAGCGGCCGAGCTTCACAGCAAACGCCTCGCTCATCTGTGCAGCCGTGCCCGATACCCGCACCAGGCGCTTGGCGATACTCTGCTCCACCACCTTCAGGCCGTGCGCCTGCGCGAACGCGGCGACCGCCTCGAGGTCCGACGGGGCCGCACCGAACGCCGCGACCGCCTCCTCGGGGCGCAGGTAGGTGCGCGCCCGGGGGGCGAGGCGGCCCAGCTCATGTGCGGCCGGAGCGGGGGTGGCCTGCGGATCGCGCTGCACGTAGACGGTGACGGTCAGTGGCTCCTGCGCGTCGACGGCCCCCACCGACTCGGTGATTGCGCGACCGCTGCCCCGTAGATGGAAACGCTTGCTCATGTGGACCTCCCAAGATCTTCGCCGAGTGCTGGAATGAGGCCACCCATCAGAAGCTGGCGCTTCCCCCACGATGGCTTGCACGGATCGTACAGAAGACCGTTGGCTAAATGGATTCTTTTGGTGAAGATTTTGCGGACACACGCATCACGCTGGCGCGGTGAGGATCGGCCGGCAGACAGACGGACGGACGGACGGACGGTCAGGGCAGCTCGATCGACTGCGCGTGGTGAAACACGTTGCGCGGGTCCCAGCGCGCCTTGGTGCGCTGTAGGCGGGGGTAGCCGCCCTGGTAGTAGAGGTGCTGCCAGTCGGGCAGATCGACGTCGGGGTAGTTGACATAAGCGCCGTCCAGCGTGCCGTCGGGACGGGGGCCCCCGGGGCCGTACATGTCCCCGTAGAAGCCGTCGATCCATTTGAGGTTGGCGTCCTGCTGAGCGGGGTCGGTCCAGTAGGTCTGGTACTGCAGCTTCATGATCGAGCTGCGCTGCGGGATCGCGGTCGCATCGGAGGGCACGTCGTTGACCTAGCAGCCGTAGGAGTCCACCTGCAGCAGCGCCGCCGGGTTGGGGTTGGAGGGGCTGTTGAGATTGTTGAACATGGCTGCCACTTCGTCCTCGCGAAAGGGCGCCACCATGTAGGCGGACTTGTACTTGCCATAGCGGTTGGGCCCCGAGCCGTTGAGCGTCTGTGTGGCAAACAGCCACGGCAGCTGCTGGATTTCGCCGCCGGCGGGCAGCGGCGCCTGATGCAGGCCGATCCGAGCCGGCGCCGGGTGCGCATGTGTAGGGCCTTCGATCTGCCGCGCAAACTCTTCGAGCAGCTGCGGCTCCTCGCCGACATACTGGGCGGTGAGCGTGATTTCCGGGCTTTTGGGGGATTTGGAGAAGAGGTGCAGGAGGCCGAAGAGGCCCGCGAAGTCGCTCTTCGGGGCGCTGTTGGCGGCGAAGAACTCGCCGTAACGGGCGATCAGGCCGGCAAAGCCGTCCACCCCGAGATCGCCCCACGCCCACCCGCGGCTGAGCAGCCACGCTTCGGTGGGGGCCAGCGGCAGGCCGGCGAACAGAAAGCGCGTGACGATCCCGAAGTTGCCGCCGCCACCGCCCTGGTTGGCCCACAGCAGGTCGCGCTCATCGCGGTCGCTCGAGTCGGCGCTCACCACCGCCACCTGTGCCCTGCCGTTGGTGTCCACATACACCATCTCCACGCCGTACAGGTAGTCGATCGTGAGGCCGTGCAAGCGCGAGAGCAAACCGTACCCGCCTCCGGTCACATGGCCGCCGATGCCCACCGAATAGCAGGAGCCGGCGGGGAGCGTCACGCCGTAGTCGCGGTACAGCGCGTTGTACACGTTCCACAGCGTCGCCCCGCCCTCCACCCACCAGCTTTCCCTGCCGGCGCCGTACACGCCGGTCATCGGCGAGAGGTCGACGATCACACCGCCCTCGTTGTCGCACGCGAAGTCCTCGTAGCAGTGCCCCCCGCAACGCACGGTGATCCGCTGGCCGCGATCCACCGCCTGCTGCACGGCGGCCACCACCTGCGCGGTGTCGCCGCACACCTGCACACATTCGGGGTTGCCCACCCAGCGGCGGTTGAAGCCGCGCACCATCGTCGGGTAGCGGGGGTCGTCCTTGCCGATCCGTGCCCCGGGAAAGTCCGGCTGCGACTCGCTCACTCACTCACCTCCGCGTATGTGCATCGTGGGTTTGCCGGGGTGCGATGCACCGGGCGACTGTCGAGAGAGTTCGATAGTACAGAAAGATGCTTCGGGCGGGACCGTCAGTCGCCGTCGAGTCCCTCAAACAGCGATGCGACCTCGAGGTCGGGCACACCCTCGGCGGGCGACGGTACCGACATGCCGATCCCGTAGACCTCGCAGCGGCTGTAGCCCTTGGGCCCGGGGTCGGTGCGGATCTCTACCGTGCGGGCAGGGACATCCACGAGCCAGTAGGTGGGTATCGGTGCCCATGCGTACAGGTCGGCCTTCTCACCACGATCCTTCTTGTGTGAGGTCACCGCGACCTCGACGACCAGCAGCGCAGTGCGCGGGTGGCGCCCGGGGGGATGCTGACGTTCCGTGAGGGCAAGGTCGGGTTCCGGCACCGAGCCCCATTCAGCTTCCAGTGGCAGCTGCACGTCCAGCCACGCCCGGGCAGTCCCCAGGTGACGCGTCAGGCGCCTGATCACTTCCGCGTGCTCTTCACCCTGTGGGCTCACCTCGACCAACAGCCCTTCCAGCAGTTCGATCGGCAGTCCCTCCAGCAGGCCGGTTGCAACCATCCGTTGGTAGGTCCCCACGTCGAGTCGATGGATGGCATCCTCACGGTGGGAGTGCTTGTTGACGAGCAGCCCGTCGAGCAGCTCGACCTCCACGCCTTCCAGCGCGCCCGCCTCGACCAGCCGCATATACGTGCCGACATCCATCCGGTAGAGCGGGAGCGAGCAGTCGGCGGGTGCGATACGCGCGGCCTGTGTTGCCATCGGTTCATTGTGGCAGGCGAGGACACGGACCGATGGCGAGGTTTCAGCGCCGTCGGACCACGCCAAGCCACGCCGCTTCACCCCGCGCGAGGTGCGCTCCGACCGCAACAGCCCGTAGGCTCTACGCTCCTACCCGCCGGACGTGGCGGCGCGATGAATCACTGACCAGGGGATCTACGACATGAGCGAGACCGCAGACGAGCCACCGGCCTACCACCTGCACCTCGAAGCGGACGAGACGCCCGTGGCCGCGAGCGCGTTGCGTCTGTTGATCTCCGACGAGGCACACGAGCCCGACATCCGCCGGCTGGCGCGCCAGGTGCTCGCCGGCTTGGAGGCGCAGCCCGACGAGCGCGGAGGAACGATTCTCACGCTGAGCCCCCCGCAGATGAAGATCGCGCACAGCTCACTGCGACTGCTGCTCAACGACCTGCAGCGCGAGCAGGAGGATGAGCGCGTGGTATTACGGCGCATCCTCGACAAGCTGCCCGACGAGCACACGATGCGTGCGATCGAGCTGGAATAGCGAACTTTTGAGAACGTCTTTCAAAAAGACCGGCACCGTCTATTTTGAAAGACGTCCTACGGCTCGAACTCGCCGTCGTAGAGCGCGAACACCGCGCCCTGCGGGTCGGCGACGATCGCGATCTTTGCGATCTGGATGTCGATCGGGCCGGCGTGCACGGCGCCGCCGAACTCGCCCACCTTCGCGATCGCGGTGTCGAGATCCTCCACGCCGAAGTACGCCAACCAGAACGGCGGGGCGCCGGGCGTCGCCGCGCGCATGCCGCCGGCGTTGGCGTCGCCGTTCTTGATCGACAGGTACGGTTCGGGGGTACCCTCGAAGGGGGAGACCGTCCAGCCGAAGAGGCTGCTGTAGAAAGCGCTGGCGCCGTCGAGGTCGGTCGTGCCGAGCTCATTCCACACCGGTGCTCCAGGCGCGTTGACGAGTGCCGCGCCGAAGTGCGCTTTGGGCTCCCACAGCTCGAAGTGGGCGCCCTGCGGATCCTGGATCACCGCCATGCGGCCCACATCCATCACGTCGAAAGGCGGCGCGTGCACGGTCGCACCGAGCTCCTTCGCGCGCTCGGCAGTCGCATCGGCGCTCTCCACCGAAATGTAAGAGTTCCAAGTCGGCGGTATCCCCATCTCGCGCTGCTGGTCGGGCTGCGTCGCAATCGCCGCGACTGGCTTGCTCTCGCGCTGCATCATCGAGTAGACGTAGCCGCCCTCGCCGACCGGGCGATCATCTGCCTCCCAGCCAAGCAGGCCACCGTAGAACGCCTTCGCTCCCGCCTGGTCGGTGGTGGTGAGTTCCGTCCAGCAGAACGTGCCGGGGGTGTAGCTGCTGCGCTCGCCCATTGGTGTGCACCGTATCGCAGATCTCGGCGGAGTGTTGTGAAGAGGTTGCGAACGCTGTCAGGCGCGGCGCCGGACGGCCCAACGACTTTCAATCCACGCGCAAGACGGCCTTGCCGGCGATCCGGCGCTCCAGTAGCGCGGTGATAGCGTCCGCGGCGTCGTGCCAGGAGGCCTCGTGGTCGACCGAGCAGTCGAGCCTGCCGCCGGCCACGAGCCCGGCCAGCCGGCCGAGGTCACTCCCCCCCGAGCGAGTGTGGGCGAGCTCGGCGAACAGCAGGAGCCCGTACAGCCGCGCGCCGGGCGCGCGGCCGAACAGCCCGCGGGTGGGAAAGGTAGTGGGCTCCGCGGGGTTGGAGGCGGCAAAGGAGACGACCGTTCCCCCGGCCGCGACCCTCTGCAGCGCCGCCCCCAGTGTTGCACCCCCGACCGCCTCGACGATCGCGTCGAACTCATCGCCGGTGGACTCCAGCTCGAGAAGGATCCGATCTGCCCCCAGCTCGCTCAGGCCCCGCGCCCGCTCAGCGCTGGAGGAGACCGCGGTGACGTGAGCGCCCGCGCGCTGTGCCAGCTGCACCGCAAACCGTCCCACCCCGCCGCTGGCGCCGGTGACGAGCACGCGCCTGCCGAGCACCGAGCCGGCGATGTCGAGCGCCTTCAGCGCGGTCAAACCCGCCACCGGCAGCGCCGCGGCCTGGACGTCGGAGACCGCGCCGGGAAGCTCGCACAGCATCTCGGTGGGCACTGCAACCAGCTGCGCCCACGCGCCGGCGGCCACCAGGCCGGCGACCCGTGTGCCGGCCGCCGGGCCTGAGCCATCGGCCGCGGGGGTCTCGATCGCCCCTGCCACATCCCACCCCGTGAGCTGCCCATCGGACGTCTCTGCCAGCCGTCGCGACTCGCCCCGGTTGAGCGAGAAGGCGCGGACGCGCACCAGCGCCTGGTTGGGGAGCGGCATGGGGTCGGGGACCTCGCGCAACTGCACGTTCGCTGGGGCGCCGGGAGCTGCCGTGAGCGCGATCACGGCCCCGATCCTAGCGACGGGCGCTCGGGTTCTCTACAGCACGGCCGCGGAGGAGGCGCAGCCGGGAGCGGGGTACTGCTCCATCAGATCCTGCACCTCTGCCTTGACGCGCCCGAGCAGCTCGCTCTCGCCGCTGCGCACCGCTCCCACGACTTCGTCAAACCAGCGCGCGATCTCCCCCATGTGCTCGGCGCCCAAGCCGCGGGTGGTCGCCGCCGGGGTGCCGATCCGCACACCCGAGGGGTCGAATGGCTTGCGCGGATCGAAGGGAATCGAGTTTGCGTTGGTGACAATCCCGGCTTGATTCAACGCGCTCGATGCTTCCTTGCCGCTCACTTCCTTGGAGGTCATGTCGATCAGGATCAGGTGGTTGTCGGTGCCGCCGGAGACCAGAGTGAAGCCACGCTGCGCAAGCGCCTCGGCGAGCGTTTTGGCGTTGGCGACGACGCTGTGCGCGTAGTCGCTGAAGGCCGGCGTTGCGGCTTCGGCGAGCGCCGTGGCGATCGCCGCGGTCTGCTGCTGGTGGGGCCCGCCCTGCAGACCCGGGAACACGGCTTTGTCCAAGGCTTTCGCGTGCTGCTCGCGGCACATCAGGATCGCCCCCCGCGGCCCGCGCAGCGTCTTGTGCGTGGTCGTCATCACCACGTCGGCGTGCGGCACCGGCGAGGGGTGGGCGCCACCGACGATCAGTCCCGCGATGTGCGAGACGTCGGCGACCATCAGCGCGCCGATCTCCTTGGCGATCGACGCGAAGCCCTCGAAGTCGATCGTGCGCGGCACCGCCGTGCCGCCGCAGAAGAGGAGCTTGGGGCGGTGCTCGAGCGCCAGCTCCCGCACCTCGTCCATGTCCACGCGCCCAGTGTCGCGGCGCACGCCGTAATGCACGGCGTTGAACCAGATGCCGGTCGCCGACACGCCCCAGCCGTGCGTGAGATGGCCCCCGGCGGGCAGCGAGAGGCCCATCACCGTCTCCCCCGGCTGCACGAACGCCAGGTAGATCGCCAGGTTGGCGGGCGAGCCGGAGTAGGGCTGCACGTTGACGTGCTCGGCGCCAAACAGCTCGAGCGCCCGCGTCTGCGCTAACCGCTCGATTTCGTCGATGACCTCGTTGCCCTCGTAGTAGCGCTTGCCCGGATACCCCTCGGCGTACTTGTTCACGAGCACGGTGCCGTTGGCCTCGAGCACCGCCGGTGAGCAGTAGTTCTCAGAGGGGATCAGACAGAGCGACTCGGCCTGCCGGCGCTCCTCTCGCAACAGCAGGCGGGCGAGGTCGAGGTCGGACTCTTCGAGGG
This sequence comes from Solirubrobacteraceae bacterium, assembly GCA_049510515.1. GTDB lineage: Bacteria > Actinomycetota > Thermoleophilia > Solirubrobacterales > Solirubrobacteraceae > Palsa-744. Next base: position 8,339 of record JBEKYV010000121.1, read on the forward strand.
CGGTGAGCATCGGGCCATTGTACTGACCCCCGCCCCGGGCGAGAGCGCTACTACAGCCACGACCTCGGCCCCAGCCGCTGGCTGTTCGTGGTCGTAGACTTCAACCAGACACCGGCGCGAATAGTGACCGCGTACGCCAACCGCAAAAGCCCACCGGGGTGGACGACGCAATGACCGTGAGAATTGGCAGCCTGACCTTCGACCACGCCTCGATCAGCTCG
>JBEKYV010000122.1:0-8478 GCA_049510515.1 Solirubrobacteraceae bacterium
GCCCGCGCACCTTGCCGGTGGCGGTGGGCTTGAAGCGCTTCTTGGCGCCGGAGTGGGTCTTCATCTTGGGCATGGAATGAAAGAAGAGGGCCCGGCTTGCCAGCCTAACGGCCAGCTGCGCCACCCTCTGGGCGAGGATTATGGCAGACCGTCCGCCGGATACCGCTCGCACCGACAAACCAGGCAACCTCAGCCCCAATCGCTGTCATGAAAAGGCCGCCGGCAGCCGATGAAGCTATCGAATGGATCGAGCCTCGATCGCGCATCTGCCCATCGAGCAAGCCGAACGGCTGCCCAACAGCGCCCCGAGCGCGATCTCCCATGCGCTGCGCGAGATCGCCGAGCTGGGGGCTCACGATCCCGAGCGCGCGCTCGACCTCGCCTGCGAGCGCCTCGTGCAGTCGATTGCTGCCACCGAGCGCCTGCGCGGCGAGCTGCGCGCGCGCCGCGCCGAGCTGCGCACGATGGAGAACCGCCTGCACGTCACCACCGAGATGCTCTCCGAGGGCGTGCTCGTGTTCGACCTCCACGGACGCACGGTCTACGCCAACAACGCCGCTGCGCGGATCCTCAGCTTGAGCCACGACCAGCTGCTGGCCCGCCACATCCGCGACCGCCGCTGGCACTTCCTGCACGAGGACGGCTCACCCTGGCCGGTCGCCTCCCACCCGAGCGCCGAAACGCTGCAGACAGGGCGCAGCTCGCGCTCGGTGGCGATCGGGGTGCTGAAGCCCGGCGGCGCTGTCACGTGGATCTCGCTCAGCTCGCGACCCGCCGTGGATGAGCAGGGGCAGCCGTGTGGGGCGATCGCCATCTTCGCCGACATCAGCGAGCGGCGCACGATCCTCGAGCAGTTGCGCCATCAGGCCCACCACGACCAGCTCACCGATCTCGCCAACCGCCGGCTGTTCCACAAAGAGCTCGACCGCGCGATCTCGCGCGCCCAGCGTCATGGGTGCGCGGTCGCGCTCGTCTACATGGACCTCAACGGCTTCAAGCAGGTCAACGACACGCTTGGCCATCACGCCGGCGACGAGGTGCTGCGCACGCTGGCCGAGCGCCTGGGCGGCGCGGTGCGCGAGGACGAGTTGATCTCACGCTACGGCGGCGACGAGTTCGTGGCGCTGCTTTCGATGCTTCGCAACCCCGCCGCCGAGGTGCAGGCGTTCATGGAGCGCATGCGGCTCACGCTCGCCGAGCCGATCCGTGTGGAAGCGGGCGCGGTCAAAGTCGGCGCCAGCCTCGGCGCGAGCGTCTACCCGCACGATGGGTCCAACGCCGAGCAGCTGCTGCATCACGCCGACGCGGCGATGCTCTCGATGAAGGGCACGCGCGCGGCCTGACACGCGCTACGCGGTCTCGGAGACCGACTCCTCAGCGGACACCGCATCGGGAGCAGGCACAGGCACCTCTGCCGTGGCCGACTCGGCCTCGCCAGTCGGCCCATCGCCGTCGGGCGAGGAAGCATCGAAGCGCCCCGCCAGCACCGCTTTGGAGGGGCCGAGCATCATCGTCATGTTGCGCCCCTCCTGCATCGGACGCTGCTCGACGACTCCCAGCTCCGCGAGCTCCTCCGCGAGGCGGTCGAGGATCATGGTGCCGCGCTCCGGGTGGGTGACCTCACGGCCGCGGAACATGATCGTGACCTTCACCTTGTCCTTGTGGCGCAGGAAGCGTTCGACGTGGTGCTTCTTGGTGTCGTAGTCGTGCTGGGCGATCTTCGGGCGGAACTTGATCTCGCGCACCGTGATCTGCTGCTGGTGCTTGCGCGCCTGCTTCTGCTTCTGCGCCAGCTCGTACTTGTACTTGGAGTAGTCCAGCACGCGGCACACCGGCGGGCGGGCCTCTGGCGCGACCTCCACCAGGTCGAGATCGCGCTCCTGGGCGAAGCGCAACGCGTCGGGGGTCTTCAGCACTCCGACCTGCGCGCCCTGGTCGTCGATCAGGCGCACCTCGGGCACGCGGATTCGCTCGTTGACCCTGGTCGTGTCCCGCTCGGGCGGGCGCCGGTCAAACCTGCGGGGTACGGCCACTAGCTGTCCTGGTGGCGCGTCAAGCCGATTCGATGGCGCGGCACACTGAAAATGGGATGCGGGAACTCCTCAAGGTGGCCGAGTATAGCGGCGGCCGGGCGGCGCACAAGGGGAGCTTCTCGACGGCGGTCCGATTCTGCGCTTCAATCGCACCCACCAACCCAACCGTTTTGCGTTATGTGTCTCTCTGTTCGATGGGTGACGGCGAGGACGCGCGCCTGTGCACGTGCGCCACCAGCCGCTGGCCAAGCTCATCCACGGGGACGCCGCCCACCTCCCGTACGCCGTGCTCACCGGCGCCAGTCCGAGTGCGCACCGACGCGGTGCCCTCCCCCGCCTCCCGTCCGCCCACCACGAGCATGTGCGGGATGCGGCGCAGCTCCGCGTCACGCACCTTGCGCCCGATCGACTCGCCGCGGTCGTCGAGCTCGACGCGCAGCCCTTGCTCGTACAGTCGCTCCTGCACCGAGGCGCCGTACTCGTTGAAGCGGTCGGACACCGGCAACACGATCGCCTGCACCGGCGCCAACCACAGCGGCAGCTCGCCCGCGTAGTGCTCGATCAGGATGCCGATGAAGCGCTCGAAAGAGCCCAGCAGCGCCCGGTGGATCATCACCGGGCGGTGTTCGGCGTTGTCGGCACCGGTGTAGGCGAGCTCGAAGCGCTCGGGCATCGAATAGTCGAGCTGTACCGTCCCCAGCTGCCAGGAGCGCCCGATCGAGTCGGCCATGTGCAGGTCGATCTTCGGCCCGTAGAAGGCGCCATCGCCGGCGTTGACCTCGTAGGCGAGACCCTCGGCGTCCAGCGCCCCGCGCAGCGCCGCCTCGGCGCGATCCCACATCTGATCGCTGCCGATCCGCTGCTGCGGACGAGTGGAGAGCTCCAGGCGCGGCTCGAAGCCGAACAGCTCGTAGATGTGGAAGCCGAAGCGCAAACAGCGCACCACCTCCTCCTGCACCTGCTCCTCGGTGCAGAAGATGTGCGCATCGTCCTGGGTTATCGGGCGCACGCGCAGCAGCCCGTGCAGCACCCCGGAGGGCTCGTGGCGATGCACCAAGCCCTGCTCGGAGTAGCGGATCGGCAGATCGCGGTAGGAGCGGCGGGCATCCTTGTAGATCTGGATGTGCGCCGGGCAGTTCATCGGCTTGAGGCCCATCGGATGGGACTCGACCTCGGTGAAGTACATGTTCTCCCGGTACTTGTCCCAGTGCCCCGACTGCTTGAAGAGTTCGATGTCGTAGAGGATCGGCGTTTTGACCTCCTCGTAGCCGCGCGCTCGGTTCTCCTCGCGCCACAGCTCCGTGAGCGCGTTCCACACCACCATCCCCGCCGGCTTCCACAGCGGGGCGCCGGGCGAGAGCTCGGAGAACTGGAAGAGGTCGAGCTCGCGCCCCAGCTTGCGGTGATCGCGCGCACGGGCCTGTTCGAGGCGCTCCAGATGCTCCTCCAGTTGGGGCTTGGTGAAGAACGCGGTGCCGTAGATGCGGGTGAGCATCGTGCGCGTGGAGTCCCCCCGCCAGTAGGCGCCCGCCACCGACTGCAGCTTGAACGCCCCCACCGTCTTGGTGGATGGCGCATGCGGGCCCCGGCAGAGGTCGGTGAAGGGGCCGTTGGTGTAAAGCGACACCGTCTCAAGCGGGTTGCTCGGATCGGCGCCGCGGGTTAGGTCGTCGATCAGCTCGACCTTGTAGTCCTGCCGCGCGGCGTGGAAGCGAGCGCGCGCGGCTGCGACGGGGATGTCCTCGCGCTCGAAGCGCTCCGCCGCCTTCACATGTGCACGCATCCGCTCTTCGATCGCCGGGAAGTCGGCCTCGGAGACGCTCACCCCGTCCGGGAACTCGAAATCGTAATAGAAGCCCTGCTCGATCGCCGGGCCGATCGAGATCTTCACGCCCGGGTAGAGCTCCATCACGGCGGCGGCGAGCACGTGCGCGGCGTCGTGGCGGATCAGCCTCAGTGGCTCTTCGCCCTCCGAGCGAGAGGTGAGGATCGCGATCGTGGCGCCGTTGGGCAGCGGCCGGGAGAGGTCGCGCACCTCAGAAGCCTGCCCTCCCTCTCCTGTGGCCACACCATTGCCGCCGCGGATCTCCACCGCCAACGCCGCGCGTGCCAAGCCGGCACCGATCGCCGCAGCCGCATCGGCGCCGGTGGCCCCGGCGGGAAGCTCCAAGGCGTTGCCATCGGGAAGCGTGACCGTAAGACTCATCGAGCGCTGGAGGCTACCTGCCCACCCGCCACGATGGTCGGGGAGCATCAATCGCCGCCACCGGATGCCGAGAGCTTTCGGATGGCCGCCATTGGCGAGACTCAGACAGTCGTCCGCATTATCTGCGAGGATTGCGCAATGGCCACCGAACCACAGATCTCGATCACGCTCTCTCCCGGACAGATCGAGGAGATCGTCCGTTCCGCCGACCCAGGGCGAGCCCCGGGCTTCGCCGCGCTGATCTCGGCCGCGCTCAGCCGCGCCGATGAAACAGGAATGCCCACTTACGACGACCGTCGGCTGTCGCGCTCGCTACTGCGGGGCCTCGCGATCCTGACCTGCTTCGGCCCCGACGAGCCGACGCTGGGGCTGATGGAGATCGCCGAGCGCCTGCAGATCAGCGCCAGCACGATTCACCGCTACGTGATCACGCTCGTGGAGGTTGGGCTGCTTGAGCAGTCGCCGAAGACACGCAAGTACTCGCTGCCGTCGGTGTGAAGAGGCCCGACGGATCCCGGTCGGGAGCCCCCTCAGGCTCAGCCAACCTTCACGCGATACAGGACATGCGGAAACCCGGCGTGCTGCAACTCTCGTGCAGCAACCATGCCGAGCTTGTCCATCACCCGCCGCGAGGCAAGGTTGTCCACGCGGGTCAGCGCAACCGCCTCTCGCGCCCCGCGGGCGGCCGCGAGTACGAGCGCCTCGCGCCCGATCGAGGTGGCTATCCCGCGACCCCACGCGTCCGAGATGACGGCCCAGGCAAGCTCCAGCACCGCACTGCCATCGAGCAGCCGTAGACCGAGACCACCGCACGCGACCGTGCGTCCCTCCTCGCCGGCGATCCACGGGCCAAACCCGTGCGCGCGCCAGTGTGCGGCGCCGGCGCCGGCTCGCGCCGCACACTCGGCCTCCGAGTTGGGTTGCACCCGTCCGGCGGGCAGTAGCCAGCGCGCGACCTTGGGTGCACCGAGAATGCTCATCAACACCGGACCATCCTCCTCGGAGAACGGACGCAGGGACAGTTCGGGCATCGACCGACGACGGCTCAGGAGCCGATGACCAGCGCCAAGATGAGCAGCGCCAGCAGATGGAACGTCTGATCGACGGCGATCGATACCGCCAGGTTTTCCTGGGGATCAAGGTGCTTGACCCCCTTCATGTACGTCTGCAGCAGCCTGCCGTCGTCCTGGATGAGGTGCGGGAGGAAGATCGCGGGGATCACCCACACCAGTTCCACGCCGAGTTCAGCCACCACCAGTCCCGGGATGAAGCACAGCGTGTAGGTGCTGACGTGGGTGAACAGCGCGCGGCGCGCGTCGCGATCCCCCCACGCCAAACCGCCGCGCTTGTGAAGAGCCTGCCAATTGGTCTGCAGGAGGTAGTCCCCCACCAGGTGCGACATCACAAACACAATGAAGACTTCGACCCAGGTCATCCAGCCAGAGCCTATCCGGCCCCGCCGGCTCTCGGACGTGAGCCCCTGTAGCCTTGGCGCCGTGAGCGCCATACCTGACGGCACCCACGGCGGCCCGTTTCCGCCGATCGCCGACTACGGCTTCCTCTCGGACTGTGAGACCTGCGCGCTGATCGCGCCGAGCGGCAACGTCGAGTGGATGTGCCTGCCGCGCCTGGACTCGCCCAGCGTGTTCGGGGCGATGCTCGACCGCGACGCCGGCGGCTTTCGCCTGGGCCCCGCCGGCGTGAGCGTGCCCGGGGCGGTGCGCTACCTGCCGGGCACGCTGGTGCTCGAGACCAGCTGGGAGACGCGCACCGGCTGGGTGGTGGTGCGCGACGTGCTGTGCATCGGGCCGTGGTACCACAACCAGGAGCGCTCGCGCACCCACCGGCGCTCGCCGACCGACTACGACGCCGACCACGTGCTGCTGCGGACCGCCTTCTGCGTGCAGGGCTGGGCTGAGATCCACCTCGACTGCGAACCGGTGTTCGACTACGGCGGCCTCGCCGCCGAGTGGTCCTACACCGGCCCCGGCTACAACGAGGCGACCGCCGGCTCGGAGGGCATGGATCTGAAGCTGCGGCTGGTCAGCGACATGAACCTCGGGTTCGAGGGCCCCCGTGCCCGCGCCCGTACGATCCTGCACGAGGGGGAGTCGGTGTTCGCCGCGCTCGGCTGGTCGGAGCACCCGCTCCCCACGACCTACGCGGAGGCCAACGAGCGGCTGGTGCGCACCGCCCACCACTGGCAGGAGTGGCTCAAGCAGGGCACCTTCCCCGACCACCCCTGGCGCACCTACCTTCAGCGCAGCGCGCTGACGCTGAAGGGGCTGAGCTATGCCCCCACCGGCGCGATGGTCGCCGCGGCCACCACCTCGCTGCCGGAGACGCTCGGCGGCGAACGCAACTGGGACTACCGCTACACCTGGATTCGCGACTCCACCTTCATGCTGTGGGCGCTCTACACCCTCGGCTTCGACTGGGAGGCCAACGACTTCTTCTACTTCGTCGCCGACCTCGCCGAGGCTGAGGAGGGCGAGCTTCAGATCATGTACGGGATCGGCGGCGAGAGCCGCCTGGACGAGCAGGAGCTCGACCATCTCTCCGGCTACGCCGGCTCGCGGCCGGTGCGGATCGGCAACGGCGCCTACCGCCAGCACCAGCACGACGTGTGGGGCGCGGTGCTCGATTCGATCTACCTGCACACCCGCTCGCGCGACCAGCTCCCCGACCGGCTGTGGCCGATCATCAAGCGCCAGGTCGCCGGCGCGCTCGATCACTGGCGCGAGCCCGACCACGGGATCTGGGAGGTGCGCGGCGAGCCCCAGCACTTCACCTCCTCAAAGCTCATGTGCTGGGTCGCCGCCGACCGCGGCGCCCGCCTGGCAGAGCTGCGCGACGACCGCGAGTGGGCCGAGCGCTGGCATGCGGCGGCGGCGGAGATCCACGCCGACATCTGCGCGCACGGAGTGGACGAGCGCGGGGTCTTCACCCAGCACTACGCCACCACCACACTCGATGCCTCGCTGCTGCTGATGCCGCTGGTGCGCTTCCTGCCCGCGGAGGACCCACGCATCGTGGCCACGGTCCGCGCGATCGCCGAGGAGCTCACCGAGGATGGTCTGGTGCTGCGCTACCGGGTGGACGACACCGACGACGGGCTCGCCGGCGAGGAGGGCACGTTCACGATCTGCTCCTTCTGGTTGGTGTCCGCGCTGTGCGAGATCGGCGAGCTGCACAGCGCTCGGGCGCTGTGCGAGAAGCTCATCTCCCACGCCTCCGCGCTGGGGCTGTACGCCGAGGAGATCGATCCCCGCACCGGCCGTCATCTGGGCAACTTCCCCCAGGCCTTCACCCATCTGGCCCTGATCAACGCGGTGATGCACGTGATCCGCGCGGAGCGCGGCGAGCAGGATCCGACGTCCGCAATCGCTACGGTGCTGCGATGACCGGCTCGACCTACCTGCGCCTGGAGGTGATCAGCGGCAATGCGACCGGCGACACGATCGTCGTCGATGACGAGCTGGTGATCGGGCGTCACGCCGAGGGCGCCGGGCGGCTCTCCGAGGACGAGGAGATCTCCCGCCAGCACGCCCGCATTTCACGCGAAGCCACCGGCGACTATGCGATCGAGGATCTCGGCTCCTCCAACGGCACGTTCATCAACGGCCTGCGGATCCAGAGCCCTCGTCTGCTGGCGCTCGGCGATTCGATCGAGGCCGGCGCCACAACGCTGGTCGTGAGGGCGATCGTGCAGCCCCAGCCCGTGGAGCCGGCCCCCGAGGCGCCCGGCCCGCCGGCCCCCGACCGCCACTCCCCGACCGTCTTCGCTCGCAGCCCCGTCGTTGTGCCTGCGCCGGCGGCCGAGCAGGACACGCCACCGTCGACGCCCGTTCCGAGCGAGCAGACTCCGCCGCTATCGCTCAGGCTGGAGGTCGATTTCGACGCCCGCGAGGCACAGATCGCCCTCGGCGAGGGCGGCGAGATGGTGCGTCTGGTCCTCCAGGACGGGCGCTGGCAGTCCGCGCAAGCCGAGCCCGACGTGGATTCGTAGCGCTACCCCCCGGATGGGGGTGTCACACCGGCCGCCCCGTACAGCAGGCGCGCGTACTCGCCGGCGCTCTGGGGGCGCTCGGCGGGAGCCTTGGCGAGCGCGCGCAGCACCGCCGCCCCCAGCGCGGGCGGCGCATCGGGCAGCTCGGCGCAGGGGTCCGGCGGCTCGTCCTGGAGCTGCGCCCACAGGATCCGCATGCCTTTGCGGTCGGCGAACGGCGGGCTGCCACT